>NZ_PGCL01000022.1 GCF_004297185.1 Methanofollis fontis | reverse complement strand
TGTTCTGGGTGGCGTATGGGGCGGTGACCGGGAACGTGTACGTGGTGGTGATGTTCGCGTTTTACTGGGTGATGGCGGGAGCGGTGCTGGTGGCCGGGCGGAGTCCTGGCGTGCGGGCGTGTGGGTTTGGTGCCTGGGTGATCGGGAACCTGTTCTGGGTGGCGTATGGGGCGGTGACCGGGAACGTGTACGTGGTGGTGATGTTCGCGTTTTACTGGGTGATGGCGGGAGCGGTGCTGGTGGCCGGGCGGAGTCCTGGCGTGCGGGCGTGTGGGTT
>NZ_PGCL01000021.1 GCF_004297185.1 Methanofollis fontis | reverse complement strand
GGGGCGGTCATCCTCCTCATTCTGGCGATCACCATCATCGGCATCCCGTTCGCCGCCGTCGCCGGCATCCTCCTGCTCCTCTCGGCGCTGCTCGCCGATCCAGGCCGAGACGAAGAGTCCGGCGAGCAGCGCCGAGAGGAGCAGGAGGATGCCGGCGACGGCGGGGCGGTCATCCTCCTCATTCTGGCGATCACCATCATCGGCATCCCGTTCGCCGCCGTCGCCGGCATCCTCCTGCTCCTCTCGGCGCTGCTCGCCGATCCAGGCCGAGACGAAGAGTCCGGCGAGC
>NZ_PGCL01000020.1 GCF_004297185.1 Methanofollis fontis | reverse complement strand
CCACTCATCGACCAGGCCACCTATATCGTCACCATCGATGTCGAGGTCACCACCGCAACCGTGATCTGGGACGGGGCGGTCGCCATCACGGAGGGCGAGATCTTCACCTTCGTGCCCTCAAACAACGCCTCCGCATCATATGAGGTGAACCGCACCACCGATATCGGTGCACTCGACCAGGCGGCAACAGACGGCGGGTTCACCTACAATGCATCGGATGCATGGTACGCAGACTTCGGGTCATTCCTCCTGGAGGACATCAACGGCATCGAAAACCAGGACTGGACGCAGGAAAACGCACACGCA
>NZ_PGCL01000019.1 GCF_004297185.1 Methanofollis fontis | reverse complement strand
TCCCCGGATCAGGGAAATCAGGAGTTGTTTCAGTCAGGAAGACCGTTGCCCCATTGAGGAGGGGCCCGTAGACCACATAACTGTGTCCCGGGATGGATCACGGGACACAGTTATGTGGTCTACGGGCCCCTCCTCAATGGGGCAACGGTCTTCCTGACTGAAACAACTCCTGATTTCCCTGATCCGGGGATCTGGTGGAAGCTGATCCCCGGATCAGGGAAATCAGGAGTTGTTTCAGTCAGGAAGACCGTTGCCCCATTGAGGAGGGGCCCGTAGACCACATAACTGTGTCCCGGGATGGATCACGGGACACAGTTATGTGGTCTACGGGC
>NZ_PGCL01000018.1 GCF_004297185.1 Methanofollis fontis | reverse complement strand
TCGTCACCCTCTCCAAGGACGAGACCGAGGACGTGAGTTTCACCCTGGTGCAGCAGCTCGAGACATTGCAGATCAACTCCACACCGGCGGGAGCCAGTGTCTACCTGAATGGCACCGCAACCGGTGACCTCACGAACGTCACCCTCGCAGACAAACCGGTCGGGACCTACAATGTGACGGTTGAACTGGACGGATACGACCCGGCAACGGAAGTCGTCACCCTCTCCAAGGACGAGACCGAGGACGTGAGTTTCACCCTGGTGCAGCAGCTCGAGACATTGCAGATCAACTCCACACCGGCGGGAGCCAGTGTCTACCTGAATGGCACCGCAACCGGTGA
>NZ_PGCL01000017.1 GCF_004297185.1 Methanofollis fontis | reverse complement strand
CCCCGGTCATTGCGATAGGGAGTGGGACGGTTCTCTGTGATATCTCCGGATGCGAGAACCTCCCTGAGACGATTCTGGAGTGAAGACACACCCGGGGAAAAACCTCCTGAACGCCCCCACCTCTACTAGTCCACCAATCCCGCCCCTATCCCATTGACGGGGGCGGGTCCGGGAGGGGTCTCCCCTCCCGGTCAGAGGGCAGATCGAACGCTGGAGTACACACGGGTCGTGGGGTTCCGCCCCTCGTTCCTCCCCGGTCATTGCGATAGGGAGTGGGACGGTTCTCTGTGATATCTCCGGATGCGAGAACCTCCCTGAGACGATTCTGGAGTGAAGACACACCCGGGGAAAAACCTCCTGAACGCCCCCACCTCTACT
>NZ_PGCL01000016.1 GCF_004297185.1 Methanofollis fontis | reverse complement strand
GGCGTGCAGCGGATCGGGATCTTTGGCTCGGTTGCCAGGGGGGAGAATACCCCGACGAGCGATATCGACATCCTCGTCGAATTTTCGAGGGGAAAGGCAACGTTCCGGAACTTCATGGCCCTGATCGCGTACCTGGAAGACCTCTTCGGCCGGCGGGTCGACCTGGTCACCACGGGCGGGATCGATCCCTACCTCCGCCCAACAATCGAAGGCGAGGTGATCTGGTGTGAAGCGTGAGGAGGTCTTCCTCCGCCATATTCTGGATGAGATGCTCTTTTTTGGAGGAGCAGTGCGGCGCTATCGCCTTCGATGACCTCGTCCATGACGAGGTGCTCAAACGATCGGTTCTCCGGAGCATCGAAGTGATCGGCGAGGCGGCAAAGAACCTCCCCCCGTCTTTCAGGGAGTTGCATCCGGAGGTCCCCTGGAAAGCAATGGCCGGGATGCGGGACCGCCTGATCCATGCCTATTTCAGTGTGGACTGGGAGATCGTTTGGGACGTCATCACCCACGAGATCCCGGCTCAAAAACCCCTGATCCATGCGTTGCTCGATCTTTGAGCGTATGCGCTGCCCATCAGGGTGGGATCTCGTTATTAGGGGGGTGTTTTCCCCTCACTGGAGAG
>NZ_PGCL01000015.1 GCF_004297185.1 Methanofollis fontis | reverse complement strand
GCAGACAAACCGGTCGGGACCTACAATGTGACGGTTGAACTGGACGGATACGACCCGGCAACGGAAGTCGTCACCCTCTCCAAGGACGAGACCGAGGAAGTCTCCTTTACGCTCGTCCAGCAGCTCGGAACATTGCAGATCAACTCCACGCCGGTGGGAGCAGCGGTTTACCTGAATGGAACCGCAACCGGAGACCTCACGAACGCCACCCTGGCAGACAAACCGGTCGGGACCTACAACGTCACCGTGGAACTGGACGGATACGATCCGGCAACGGAGATCGTCACTCTCTCCAAGGACGAGACCGAGGAAGTCTCCTTTACGCTCGTCCAGCAGCTCGGAACCCTGCAGATCAACTCCACTCCCTCCGGAGCGGCGGTCTACCTCAATGGCACCGCAACCGGAGACCTCACGAACGCAACCCTCGAAGACAAACCGGTCGGGACCTACAATGTCACCGTCCTGAAGGACGGGTATGACCCGGCGACAGAGATTGTCACTCTCACCAAGGACGAGACCGAGGAGGTTGCGTTCACCCTCGTCCAGCAGCTCGGAACATTGCAGATCAACTCCACGCCGGCAGGAGCGGCGGTATACCTGAACGGCACCGCAACCGGTGACCTCACGAACGC
>NZ_PGCL01000014.1 GCF_004297185.1 Methanofollis fontis | reverse complement strand
GGTCTCGGCGGGTTCTTTTTTGATGAGCATGCGCTCCAGTCCATGCGGGACGGGCGCACCATCGGCACGGTCGGACGATCACGCAGCGGGCGGGCGGTGAACATGCACCTGAACGGGCGGCTGTTCACGGCGGCATGGGCCGACCTCCTGCGGGTGGTCAGAAATGGCGGAAAAGCGGCAGTCTTCGAGGTGGCGTGAATGTTTGGACGCAGAAACGCCACCACGGCCCACAAGGAGCAGGGAGCGTATGACCCCCCCGCTCATCACCCTTTCGCTCTCGCCCCCTCGCCCTACGAGGGCGGGCCGGCGTATGCACTCCTCCCCCGGAGGGATGCCTGATGCAGCAGCAGATCGACTACAACGCCGGCTGCCGCACCAGAGAGCAGTTGAGCCGGGCCGGGCGGGTGCCCCTATGCCCGGTCTGCGGGGTGCGCCTCGACTACGGTTCCACCGATCGGGTGGAGGGTGCGGACTACTACCACTGCCCGGAGCACGGGCTGGTGAAGTGGATGTGGTGGTGATGCACCCCACCCTTTGCGCTGTGATTCCCCCCGAGGAGCGGGACCGCATCGCCGCCATGGAGCGCCGGGCCGAGGGGCTGGAAGAGGAGGCGGGCGCCCTCCTCGCCGAGGCCCGCACCTGCCGGGCACGGGCCGAACGCATCCGGCGCTACTATCTCCAGATGGTGGCGGTCTTCGGGGCGGAGGCGGTCATCGCCCACGCCCGCCGCGAGTGGACCAACCCGATCATCGAGGTGCCATGATGCCCTCGGTCTATGAGCAGGTGCGCCAGCGGATCCTTGCCGCCCTGGAGGGGGGCACGGTGCCCTGGCGGCAGACCTGGCAGGGGATGACCCCTGCCAACATCCTTACCGGCCGGCCCTACCGGGGGATCAACCGGGTCCTGCTGGCCGGGTCGCCCTGGTGGGGGACCTACAACCAGGTGCGGCAGATGGGCGGCTATGTCCGGAGAGGAGAAAAAGCGGCCGGGATGGTGGTCTTCTGGTCGATGGAGGAGTCCCGCCGGGAGGTGAACGAGCAGGGCGATGAGGTGATCGTCCGGGCAGAGCGGGAGCGCCCCCTGGTGCGCTGCTACAAGGTCTTTCATATCGGGCAGTGCGAGGGGATCGAGGTGCCCGAGGGGCGGGAGGTGCGGCCGATCGCCACCTGCGATGAGATCGTCGCCCGCAACACCCCCCGCATCCTCCCCGGGGAGCCGGCCTATGCCCCGGGGCGGGACGTGATCACCATGCCCCCGGCGGAGCGTTTCACCTCCCCGGAGGACTACTATGCCGCCCTCTTCCACGAACTCACCCACTGGAGCGGGGCGGCGCACCGGCTGGACCGGGAGGGCGTCACCGGAGCGGTCCGGTTCGGGAGTGAGCGCTATTCCCGTGAGGAGTTGACGGCCGAGATGGGGGCGGCGTTTCTGTGTGCGATCTGCGGGACCGATACGCCGCCGCTCCAGGAGAACCAGGCGGCCTATATCGCCGGGTGGCTCCGGCATATCCGGGAGGGGACGGCGGCCGATGTGGTCCGGGCGGCGACGGATGCACAGCGGGCGGCGGATTTCCTGGCCGGGGGGCCGGCCCCGGCCTCCTCCTCTTCTCCGACGCTCTGCTGCTCGTGCTCACCATGACCGGGGACCTTCCGGGCCCCGCCCTATCGCAACGACTGCCTCCCCCCCGAGGGGGGAGGAGGAGCGACCGATAGGGAGCGGGGGAGAGGGGTCGATCCCGA
>NZ_PGCL01000013.1 GCF_004297185.1 Methanofollis fontis | reverse complement strand
CGATCAGGGCCATGAAGTTCCGGAACGTTGCCTTTCCCCTCGAAAATTCGACGAGGATGTCGATATCGCTCGTCGGGGTATTCTCCCCCCTGGCAACCGAGCCAAAGATCCCGATCCGCTGCACGCCAAAGTGCTCTCCTGTCCAGGCCGATCGCTCCTGCAATCGCCTGAAGTCGTCGGTCTGGAGAGGAGCGGCCATGTTGGATCAGGTGGATCTGGGCTACAGGGGTATTTATAGGTGCCCGCGAACTGTGCACCTCCGGTCCAGTTGAGCAAACCCGGAACCTGCCGGACCGGCCCTTCGCCCCTGGATCCTATTCGTCCGGCCCTTCCAGGAGCCGCACGGCCTCGTCCCTCAGGCGTGAGATATCTCCCTGGTGCAATCGCTCCATGAAATCGAGCAGATCTGCACAGAACGCCTCTGCCTCTTCTATCGAGTCCCGGACATCCTCCGCCGTAATGGCGAAGTCCACATAATATTGCTTGTCGATCCGTTCTCTTTTTGCGGCGGCCAGGTGGGAACTGTCGATACCGTAGAGATGCTCCAGCAGGATCATCGCACCGGAGTGGTTCTCGCACTTGATTCCAGTCTTGAAAAGGAGGGCCAGGACCATGTAATACATGCTGTAATACGCCATCGATACCGTCTCTTCAAGCCGCCCGTTCTCCAGCAGGATCTTCGCCGAGATCAGATAACTCTCCGACTTCCTCCGGTACGCCTCCTGGACCTGAACGCTGGGTTCGACGATCTGGATCTTCCCCTTTCTGAAGAGTTTACTCAAAAAATTTTGTCTTTTCATAGTAGCGTTCGACTCCCTTTATGATGACGTGGTTTTTTGCGATCTCCTGGATCAGCAGATTCTCCTGGTCCCATGGTCCGATTTTTATGCTGAGCCGCGAGTGGCACCGTTCCAGCTCCTGCTTCACCTCTCTCTCGCCCGTCTCGATATAGACGTCGATGTCGCTCCTCTGGTCCGCGGTCCCCTTTGCATAACTCCCGAAGAGCACGGCAAGCGGGATATCCTCTCTCTCCTGAATCGTCCTGACGACGGACCTCAGGTGGGGGGCCTGCTCGATCAACGCTTTGAGGGTGTACCACTCCGTCATGAATACATAAACTCGTGATTCAAGGGTTTTTTTCAGGAAATAAACCCTATTTTTCCCCTCTACCCTGAAGTCGACGACATTTTCGTCTAAGAGGTCCTTGAGTTTCCGCAACACGGTGGTGTGCGAAATGCCCAGATCTTTTGCGAGTTTGCGGGGGTACGAGTCGCCCCTGAGCAGGAGAGCAATGATCTGAATGGATACATTTTGTTCCACATGGAACTTATTTGAACCGATGATTGAAAAAGGTAGCGCCTCTCCCTGGCCGCCGGAGGAAACCCTTATCCTGATCAGTGCGTACCAGAGGTAATAGCATGCTGACGGCTGAGGGCATCATCGGTGCGCTGGCAGATCACCGGACGAGGATCAGGAGCCTCGGCGTTCGGCGGATCGGGATCTTCGGATCCTTCGTCCGGGGCGAAGAAGGCGAAGACAGCGATATCGATATCCTGATCGAGTTCGAAGAGGGGAGGCGCTCCTTCGACACCTATATGGATCTCAAGTTTTTCCTTGAAGATCTCTTCGGGAGGAGCGTCGACCTCGTCGATCGGGACACCTTAAAACCGGGTCTTGCACCACACATCCTCCGGAGCGTCAGGTATGTCCAGGGAATATAATCTCTATCTCAAGGACATTCTTGAGGCGATCGAGAGGATTCAGCATATACCCGGGGAATGGACTGTGAGGAGTTCATCCCGTGCAGGATGGGGTGATCGGCGAGGTCGTCAACCTTATTCTTCAACGGGTGGACGAGATCGTGCTCTGCGCTTTTTTCCAGAGACCTTCCGTAGCCCTGCCGCTCGTTATCAGGTGAACGCCATGCAAGGGGCCGGCAGCAGATCGCGGAAACGGGAGCGGCCCCATGGCAACCTCTATAGAGATAGGAGAGGATCAGATGAGCCTGTATGCAGATGTGCTGGAAAAACGGGATGAGATTCTGCGGATCGCAGCAGATCACGGCGCCCTTACGGTCCGGCTCTTCGGCTCGGCCGTCAGGGGCGAGGAGACCCCGGAGAGCGACATCGATCTCCTCGTCGAGTTTGAACCGGGAAGAAATCTCCTCGACCATGTCGCCCTCGTCCAGGATCTGGAGGATCTGCTCGGCCGCAGGGTCGATGTGGTGACAGAGGGAGGGCTGCACTGGTATATCAAGGACCGCATTCACCAGGAGGCCGTCCCCCTGTGAAAGACGATCTGGCCGTACCTCATCCATACACTCCGACAGGATCGAGTCCTACGAGAACGGGAGGCGTTCATGACATCTCCGATGGTGCAGGACGCGGTGATCCGCAACTTCGAGATCATCGGCGAGGCGGTGAAGCAGGTCTCTGAACCGGTGAGAGAGAAACGCCCGGACGTACCCTGGCGTGCGGTTGCCGGCCTTCGTGATATTCTGATCCATCGATATATGGGTGTGGACCTGACCGCGGTCTGGGACGTCATCGAACAGGATCTCCCTGCATTGAAGCGGGCAGTTGCAGAGATCCTGGCAGATCTGCAGGATCCCTGACCCGGGCGGAGTTATACCGCACTACGAGATACAGACGGGCTCTCCAGTGAGGGGAAAACACCCCCCTAATAACGAGATCCCACCCTGATGGGCAGCGCATACGCTCAAAGATCGAGCAACGCATGGATCAGGGGTTTTTGAGCCGGGATCTCGTGGGTGATGACGT
>NZ_PGCL01000012.1 GCF_004297185.1 Methanofollis fontis | reverse complement strand
CCAAGGACGAGACCGAGGAGGTTGCGTTCACCCTCGTCCAGCAGCTCGGAACATTGCAGATCAACTCCACGCCGGCAGGAGCGGCGGTATACCTGAACGGCACCGCAACCGGTGACCTCACGAACGCCACCCTGGCAGACAAACCGGTCGGGACCTACAATGTCACGGTTGAACTGGAAGGATACGATCCGGCAACGGAGATCGTCACCCTCTCCAAGGACGAGACCGAGGATGTCTCCTTTACGCTCGTCCAGCAGCTCGGGACGTTGCAGATCAACTCGACCCCGGCAGGAGCCAGCGTCTATCTGAACGGAACAGCCACCGGAGACCTCACGAATGTCACCCTCGCAGACAAACCGGTCGGGACCTACAACGTCACCGTTGAACTGGAGGGATACGACCCGGCAACCGAGATCGTCACCCTCTCCAAGGACGAGACCGAGGACGTGAGTTTCACCCTGGTGCAGCAGCTCGGGACATTGCAGATCAACTCCACACCGGCGGGAGCCAGTGTCTACCTGAATGGCACCGCAACCGGTGACCTCACGAACGTCACCCTCGCAGACAAACCGGTCGGGACCTACAATGTGACGGTTGAACTGGACGGATACGACCCGGCAACGGAAGTCGTCACCCTCTCCAAGGACGAAACCGAGGAGGTCGCATTCACCCTCGTGCAGCAGCTCGGGACACTGCAGATCAACTCGACCCCGGCAGGAGCGGCGGTCTACCTGAACGGAACGGCCACGGGTGAGGCCACGAACGTTACCCTCGCAGACAAACCCCTAGGGACCTACAATGTCACCGTCGAGTTGAATGGATACGATCCGGCGACCGAGATCGTCACCCTCTCCAAGGACGAGACCGAGGAGGTCTCCTTCACCCTCGTGCAGCAGCTCGGGACATTGCAGATCAACTCGACCCCGGCAGGAGCCAGTGTCTACCTGAATGGCACCGCAACCGGGGACCTCACGAACGCCACCCTCACAGACAAACCGGTCGGGACCTACAATGTCACCGTCCTGAAGGACGGGTATGATCCGGCAACCGAGATCGTCACCCTCTCCAAGGACGAGACCGAGGATGTCTCCTTTACACTCGTCCAGCAGCTCGGGACATTGCAGATCAACTCCACGCCCTCGGGAGCCAGCGTCTACCTGAATGGCACTGCTACAGGAGACCTCACGAACGCAACCCTGGCAGACAAACCGGTCGGGACCTACAACGTCACCGTCCTGAAGGACGGATACGATCCGGCAACGGAGATCGTCACCCTCTCCAAGGACGAGACCGAGGATGTCTCCTTTACGCTCGTCCAGCAGCTCGGGACACTGCAGATCAACTCGACCCCGGCGGGAGCCAGCGTCTATCTGAACGGAACGGCCACAGGAGACCTCACGAATGCCACCCTCGCAGACAAACCAGTCGGAACCTACAATGTCACCGTCGAGTTGAATGGATACGATCCGGCGACAGAGATTGTCACCCTCTCCAAGGACGAGACCGAGGATGTCTCCTTTACGCTCGTCCAGCAGCTCGGGACACTCCAGATCAACTCCACTCCCTCCGGAGCGGCGGTCTACCTCAATGGCACTGCTACGGGAGACCTCACGAACGCAACCCTCGCAGACAAACCGGTCGGGACCTACAACGTCACCGTCCTGAAGGACGGGTATGACCCGGCAACGGAGATTGTCACCGTCACGAAAGACGAGAGCGAGGAGGTCTCCTTTACGCTCGTCCAGCAGCTCGGGACGTTGCAGATCAACTCCACGCCCTCGGGAGCAGCGGTCTACCTCAACGGAACCGCAACCGGGGACCTCACGAATGTCACCCTCGCAGACAAACCGGTCGGGACCTACAACGTCACCGTTGAACTGGAGGGATACGACCCGGCAACCGAGATCGTCACCCTCTCCAAGGACGAGACCGAGGACGTGAGTTTCACCCTGGTGCAGCAGCTCGGGACATTGCAGATCAACTCCACACCGGCGGGAGCCAGTGTCTACCTGAATGGCACCGCAACCGGTGACCTCACGAACGTCACCCTCGCAGACAAACCGGTCGGGACCTACAATGTGACGGTTGAACTGGACGGATACGACCCGGCAACGGAAGTCGTCACCCTCACGAAAGACGAGACCGAGGAGGTTGCATTCACCCTCGTCCAGCAGCTCGGGACACTCCAGATCAACTCGACCCCGGCGGGAGCCAGCGTCTACCTGAATGGCACTGCTACAGGAGACCTCACGAACGCAACCCTGGCAGACAAACCGGTCGGGACCTACAATGTCACCGTGGAGCTGGACGGATACGATCCGGCGACAGAGGTCGTCACCCTCTCCAAGGACGAGACCGAAGAGGTCTCCTTTACGCTCGTCCAGCAGCTCGGGACACTGCAGATCAACTCCACGCCCTCGGGAGCGGCGGTCTACCTCAATGGCACTGCTACAGGAGACCTCACGAACGCCACCCTGGCAGACAAACCGGTCGGGACCTACAACGTCACCGTGGAACTGGACGGATACGATCCGGCGACAGAGGTCGTCACCCTCTCCAAGGACGAGACCGAGGAAGTCTCCTTTACGCTCGTGCAGCAGCTCGGAACCCTGCAGATCAACTCCACTCCCTCCGGAGCGGCGGTCTACCTCAATGGCACCGCAACCGGAGACCTCACGAACGCTACCCTGGCAGACAAACCGGTCGGGACCTACAATGTCACCGTGGAACTGGACGGATACGATCCGGCGACAGAGGTCGTCACCCTCTCCAAGGACGAGACCGAGGAAGTCTCCTTTACGCTCGTCCAGCAGCTCGGAACCCTGCAGATCAACTCCACTCCCTCCGGAGCGGCGGTCTACCTCAACGGCACCGCAACCGGAGACCTCACGAACGCCACCCTGGCAGACAAACCGGTCGGGACCTACAATGTGACGGTTGAACTGGACGGATACGACCCGGCAACGGAAGTCGTCACCCTCTCCAAGGACGAGACCGAGGAAGTCTCCTTTACGCTCGTCCAGCAGCTCG
>NZ_PGCL01000011.1 GCF_004297185.1 Methanofollis fontis | reverse complement strand
TAGCACACGGGGGCAACAGGGACCATTCGTCACTCGACTGGTCTGTTTGTGGTTGTGATGGTTGTATTCCTGGCTTCTCCGTCCTTTCCGGGGCGGAGTGGTAAGGTATATAACGCATTGCGCCCAACATTGTTGCCTCGCACTGTGACCGGGGTCGACGACACCGACGAGTTCGGAATCGGCCCTGATGGGAACGGAATCTCTCGGGATCTGCTCCTTCCTTTAACGTCCCTCCGGGGTCGACTGCGAAGGGTGCGGGTCCGGTGCTGCCAATCGTCAGGCAGAATTCGGTGCGCCCCGGGCGGGGTGCAAGGGTTTATATGTCCTGGCGTCGTATATTGGTGGCACACAGGGGATCGCTCCGGTCTTCCGGGGCGGTTGAATCGGGACGCCTTCTGGGCCCCCAAGGGGGGCTGCAAAGGTATATATGTCTCCGGATTCAATACTGTAATCCCACGAGTCACGCTGATGCGGTACGGTCGCATCAGCACGAAAGGGCGCAGAATATGTATCTGCGTTTCGATGGAGAATCAAAATCGTCGATAGGTCGGCGTTGATTCTGACGTTGGCACTGGCAATGCGGAAATCTGTTTAGTAACCGCTAATTCCTTAATAAACTTCAACGATAGTGTGCCTACTTCAAATTCTGGTTGATCCTGCCAGAGGTCACTGCTATCGGGGTTCGATTAAGCCATGCGAGTCGAGAGGGTTCGGCCCTCGGCATACTGCTCAGTAACACGTGGACAACCTGCCCTGAGGTGAGGGATACCCCCGGGAAACTGGGAATAATACCTCATCGTCTACAGACGCTGGAATGCTCTGTAGATTAAAGGTCCGCCGCCTCAGGATGGGTCTGCGGCCGATTAGGTAGTTGTTGGGGTAATGGCCCAACAAGCCTGTAATCGGTACGGGTTGTGGGAGCAAGAGCCCGGAGATGGATTCTGAGACACGAATCCAGGCCCTACGGGGCGCAGCAGGCGCGAAAACTTTACAATGCAGGCAACTGTGATAAGGGAACCCCGAGTGCCCGTATGGACGGGCTGTTCAGGTGCTTAAAACCCACCTGGAGAAAGGGCCGGGCAAGACCGGTGCCAGCCGCCGCGGTAATACCGGCGGCTCGAGTGGTGGCCGCTATTACTGGGCTTAAAGCGTCCGTAGCTTGGTCGTTAAGTCTCTGGGGAAATCTTCCGGCTCAACCGGAAGGCGTCTCAGGGATACTGGCGATCTAGGGATCGGGAGAGGTGAGAGGTACTCTGGGGGTAGGAGTGAAATCCTGTAATCCTCAGGGGACCACCTGTGGCGAAGGCGTCTCACCAGAACGACTCCGACAGTGAGGGACGAAAGCTGGGGGAGCAAACCGGATTAGATACCCGGGTAGTCCCAGCCGTAAACGATGCGCGTTAGGTGTATCGGTGACCACGAGTTACCGAGGTGCCGAAGGGAAACCGTGAAACGCGCCGCCTGGGAAGTACGGTCGCAAGGCTGAAACTTAAAGGAATTGGCGGGGGAGCACCACAACGGGTGGAGCCTGCGGTTTAATTGGACTCAACGCCGGACAGCTCACCGGGTAGGACAGCGATATGATAGTCGGGCTGAAGACTCTACTTGATCAGCTGAGAGGAGGTGCATGGCCGTCGTCAGTTCGTACTGTGAAGCATCCTGTTAAGTCAGGCAACGAGCGAGACCCACGCCAACAGTTGCCAGCACGATCTCCGGATCGGTGGGGACACTGTTGGGACCGCCTCTGCTAAAGAGGAGGAAGGAATGGGCAACGGTAGGTCAGCATGCCCCGAATTACCCGGGCTACACGCGGGCTACAATGGACAGGACAATGGGTATCGACACCGAAAGGTGAAGGCAATCTCCTAAACCTGCCCTTAGTTCGGATTGCGGGCTGCAACTCGCCCGCATGAAGCTGGAATCCGTAGTAATCGCGTTTCAAGATAGCGCGGTGAATCTGTCCCTGCTCCTTGCACACACCGCCCGTCAAACCACCCGAGTGAGGTTTGGATGAGGCTATGGTTGTTGCCATAGTCGAATCTAGGTTTCGCAAGGGGGGTTAAGTCGTAACAAGGTAGCCGTAGGGGAATCTGCGGCTGGATCACCTCCTAAAGACAAAAGGGATTCAAGCGGTTGCTAAACAGACCGAAAAGTTGCTAGTGTCACGAAACGGGAAATGGGGCTCATAGATCAGTGGAAGATCGCCGCCTTTGCGAGGCGGAGGCCGAGGGTTCAAATCCCCCTGAGTCCATTTCAATGCACCTGGAGATGCAAATCGCCAGGGAAGGGCTGAAGGTCAAACCAATGACCTTACGAAGCCGTGTACAGGTATGCACAACGGGCGTCAAATGGGTTCAGCGGAACGCTGGACAAGAAGCCTGTCAGTGAATGGCTCGGTTCGAGTGCTGATGAGGGGCGTGCCAAGCTGCGATAAGCTCCGGGGAGAGGCAAGGAATCTACGATCCGGAGATCCCCTAATAGGACATCCTGACACTTCGGTGTCGATCCGTAAGGATTGGGAACCCCCCGAATTGAAACATCTCAGTAGGGGGAGGAAAAGAAATCAATCGAGATGTCGTGAGTAAAGGCGATCGAAAACGACAGAGTTCAAACTGAATCCCTTCGGGGAGATGTGGTGTGGTAGGCCTGCCGTTTGGTTCGTGCGGTGAAGTGGAAGTCGTCTGGAACGACGCGCCAGAGGGGGTGATAGCCCCGTACATGTAAACCAATCGATCCTGGCAGAGTCCTGAGTACCGTGGGTTGGCATTCTCGCGGGAATCTGGGGGTCATCAACCTCCAAAACTAAATACACCTCGAAACCGATAGCGAAGTAGTAGCGTGAGCGAAAGCTGAAAAGTAACCCTGAAAAGGTGGTTAAAAGCGCCTGAAACTGACAGGTGATAGTGTGTTACGGCGCCAAAGGATCTTCCATGCGAAGGAACCCGTCGCGAGGCGGTAGTACGGGCATGGTTGCCAGTGTCGTAACTTACGTTTTGAAGAACGGGCCAGAGAGTGTATTTCATTGGCGAAGGTTAACCGGAGAGGGGAGCCGAAGCGAAAGCAACACGTCCGTAGCCTTCGGGCATGGGACGACGTATTAAAAGTGCGTGAAGTCAGTGGAATACGACCCGAAGCCGGGTGATCTATGCGTGGGCAGGTTGAAGCGTGACGAAAGTTGCGTGGAGGACCGCCGGAGGTTTTGATATGCAAATCATTCTCGTGACCTGCGTATAGGAGTGAAAGATTCATCGAACCCGGCATCCGCTGGTTCCTTCCGAAACATGCCGTAGCATGACCTGGCCTGAGATAGTCGGTGAGGTAGAGCACTGATTGGGGACTCCGGGGAAGAAATTCCTCGCTCTCCTGTCAAACTCCAAATTCCCCGACGTCTGAGAAGGCTGGAAGTCCGCATTACGGGGTAAGCTTGTAATGCGTAAGGGAGACAACCCAGACCGTGGTTAATGTCCCTCAATGTAGGCTAAGTGTCAACACTGAAAGGCGTCCTAGGCCAAAAACAACTGGGAGGTGAGCTCAGAAGCAGCTATCCTTCAAAAAGTGCGTAACAGCTTACCAGTCTAGGTTTAGGGCACTGAAAATGGACGGGGCTAAAGCCTACTACAGAGACCACGGAGCACCGTAAGGTGATCTAGTAGGAAGGCGTCCCGCATGGGCAGAAGCAGGGTCGTGAGGTCCTGTGGACCGTGCGGGAATGAGAATTCTGGCAGTAGTAGAAGCATAGATGGGTGAGAATCCCATCCGCCGAAGGGGCTAGGTTTCCTCAGCAATGTTCGTCAGCTGAGGGTTAGTCGGTCCTAAGTTGCACCGTAATGCGAGTGTAACAAAAGGGAAACAGGTTAATATTCCTGTACCATTCATCCTTAGCGTTAAGCGCCGACGCTTCGGGATATGCCGGGCACGGTCGTCGCCGTGTCCAAGCATCGAAGACCGGGGAGTACCGTCATGGTGAGAACCGGTTGAATCTGTGATGGAGTAATCCGGCAAAGTCCTGGAGCCCATGAAAAGGTGGGTGAATGTCCGTACCGAGAACTGACACAGGTGCCCCTAGCTGAATAGGCTAAGGCGTGTCGGATCAATCGTGTTTAGGGAACTCGGCAAAATGGCCCCGTACCTTTGGTAGAAGGGGTGCCTGCCTGGTGATCAGGCAGGTCGCAGTGACCAGGGGGCTCTGACTGTCTAATAACAACATAGCTGACTGCAACTCCGTAAGGACTCGTATAGTCGGTGATTCCTGCCCAGTGCGAGTATCTGAAAACTGGTTCCAACCGGACGAAGGACTCGTAAACGGCGGGGGTAACTATGACCCTCTTAAGGTAGCGTAGTACCTTGTCGCTTAATTGGCGACTTGCATGAATGGATTAACAAGAGCCCTACTGTCCCAAACACGAATCCGTTGAACCTTTTATCCTGGTGCAGAGGCCAGGGACCCCAAATGGGAAGTGAAGACCCCGTGGAGCTTTACTGCAGCCTGTCGCTGTGTTACGGTATTCTTTGCGCAGTGTAGATGGGAGGCGTCGATCCGTCCCTTGTGGGGGGCGGTGAGCCAACGATGAGACACCATCCTTAGTTTGCTGTAACACTCACTCATTCGAGGACAACGATAGGTAGGCAGTTTGGGTGGGGCGCCACACCCTCGAAAAAATATCAAGGGTGCCCTAAGGTCAACTCATGTGAGTCAGAAACTCACAGAAGAGTGTCAAGAGCAAAAGTTGGCCTGACGCGATTATGAATAGCAAATAATCGCGAGAGGAAACTCGGGTCTAACGAACCAATACGCCTTTTTGATGAGGGCTATTGACGACAGAAAAGCTACCCCGGGGATAACAGAGTCGTCGCCGGCAAGAGCACATATCGACCCGGCGGCTTGCTACCTCGATGTCGGTTCTTTCCATCCTGGCTGTGCAGCAGCAGCCAAGGGTGAGGTTGTTCGCCTATTAAAGGGGATCGTGAGCTGGGTTTAGACCGTCGTGAGACAGGTCGGTTACTATCTATTTGGGGTGTTTGGAGTCTGAGGGTAAGAAAGAAATAGTACGAGAGGAACTTTCTTTCGTCGCCTCTGGTCGATCGGTTGTCCGACAGGGCAGTGCCGAGCAGCTACGCGATAAGGGGTAAAAGCTGAAAGCATCTAAGCTTGAAACCCGGCCCAAAACGAGACTCCGTCATAGGACATGGGTACAAGACCCGCTTGATAGGCTTGGGATGTACGCACGAAGGTAACGACGTGTTCAGTCCGCAAGTACTAACGTCCAAGTCCAGTTTTCCGTTGAACCCAGACGAATCCCGTTGTGCATATCTTTAACTTCTAGAATAGCACACTATTCTAGGGCCCAAAACACGGCTGCCAAGGTGGCGGAGTGGCTACGCGGTTGACTGCAGATCAACTACATCCCGGTTCGATTCCGGGCCTTGGCTTTGGGTATAGCGGCCATAGCAGTGGGGATACACCTGGACTCTTTCCGAACCCAGAAGTTAAGCCCACTTACGTATTGTCCGGTACTGAGTTGTGAGAACACTCGGGAACGACAGTGCGCTGCTATCCCATCCTT
>NZ_PGCL01000010.1 GCF_004297185.1 Methanofollis fontis | reverse complement strand
CGATCAGGGCCATGAAGTTCCGGAACGTTGCCTTTCCCCTCGAAAATTCGACGAGGATGTCGATATCGCTCGTCGGGGTATTCTCCCCCCTGGCAACCGAGCCAAAGATCCCGATCCGCTGCACGCCGAAGTGCTCCCTGATCCAGGCCGATCGCTCCTGCAATCGCCTGAGATCGTCGGTCTGGAGGTGAGCGGTCATGTTGGATCGAGAGGATCTGGGCTACTGGGGTATTTATAGGTGCCCGCGTAGTGTACACCTCCGGTCCAGTTGAGCAAAACCGGAACCTGCCGGGCTGGCCCTTCGACCCTGGATTCTATTCGTCCGGCCCTTCCGGGAGCCGCACGTCCTCTTCCCTGAGGCATGAGATCTCTCCCTGGTGCAAATGCTCCATGAAATCGAGCAAATCTGCGCAGAACGCCTCTGCCTCTTCTATCGAGTCCCGGACATCCTCCGCCGTAATGGCGAAGTCCACATAATATTGCCTGTCGATCCGTTCTCTCTTTGCGGTGGCAAGCTGGGAACTGTCGATACCGTAGAGATGCTCCAGCAGGATCATCGCACCGGAGTGGTTTTCGCATTTGATCCCTGTCTTGAAAAGGAGGGCCAGCACCATGTAATACATGCTGTAATACGCCATCGATACCGTCTCTTCAAGCCGCCCGTTCTCCAGCAGGATCTATACCGAGATGAGATAACTCTCCGACTTCCTCCGGTATGCCTCCTGGACCTGAACGCTGGGTTCGACGATCTGGACCTTCCCCTTTCTGAAGAGTTGACTCAAAGTAGCGTTCGACCCCCTTTATGATGACGTGGTTTTTCGCGATCTCCCGGATCAGCAGATTCTCCTGGTCCCATGGTCCGATTTTTATGCTGAGCCGCGAGTGGCACCGTTCCAGCTCCCGCTTCACCTCTCTCTCGCCTGTTTCGATATAGACGTCGATGTCGCTCTTCTGGTCAGCGGTCCACTTTGCATAACTCCCGAAGAGCACGGCAAGTGGGATATCCTCTCTCTCCTGAATCGTCCTGACGACGGACCTCAGGTGGGGGGGCTGCACCGGTATATCAGGGATCGCATCCACCGGGAGGCCGTCCCCCTGTGAAAAAAATCCACGGGCAAGTGATCAGATCTTCTCTCCGCATCCTGCCTGATGATGGGCGTATCGGCAACCGCGAGGACAGATTGGAAATCGCATTCACATTTTTGTCCACATGTCTGTCCCTCTCACGGGGCAGAGGGGAAATGCCGCTCAGGTGTGTGCGAGGAGAGTCCGCCATCAGGCCGGGATGGAGACACTCCGGCACCGATCAAACCGCCCTCAATCTCATCGATCAGCCCGTCATCCGTGATTCTTTCTGTTTTTATCACACTCCTGCCGGGATAGGGTCGGGGAGAGGACGACCTCAATCATTCTCAATCAGGGGATCCCGGGTACAATATCGGGCGAAGTGGAAAGGACAGGCAGGATATAGGAACCCAGAATGGGGCGACCTGCAGAGCCCTGAAGACCCCCAAGAGTCACTCCCCGCCGCATCCAGAGGTGCGCAGAAAGGCCTCGATCTCCTGCCTGAACAGAGCAAAATCTCCGATATGCTCCTGCAGGATCGAGAAGGTGAGGGCGTCGTCGATCACCCCATAGCGGTAAACGACGATGTTCCTGAACCCCTTCATCGCCTTGAGGTTCCCGAGCATCTCCCTGCTGAGGACGCCGTGCCGAATCAGGTGGTCGACAATATCTTCGTCCGTGGCGGGCACGCCGAGGCGGAGGTCGGTGTTCAGCATTGCACAGATATCACATCGATTGCATATTCGGTTCGCTTGTAGATGCCGTCTCTGACGATCCCGGGTTCCGTGAATGCCCCGGCAGAATCAGACAATATCGATGCTCTCGGTCATCTCCTGAAGTTTGGTCCTGATGGCGGCACTTCTGATAGATCTGCTCATGGCATCGCCCGCTCCCCGATATAGTCATAGAGACGGTGCTTGAATGCATCAAACTCCCTGATGGTCTCGACTGCGACGTCGTACAAAAACCGCTCATCAGGGCAGTAGAGCACCTGGCCGCACATAGAGCGGGTGCTGAAAAATCTGGAGGTCGTAGCGGTCGCTGAAGAGTTCTGCAAGTGCATGAAATCTGAACCTCGACGCCTCCGCGTCATCCCCGTCGAAGAAGACACAGAGGTCGATATCCGATCCCTCCCGTGCATCTCCGCGGGAGGCAGAACCATAGAGGATGACGAAACGGACCCGCTCGAACCCCTCGACCATTTGCAGCCTCCCGATCGCTTTTTCCACTCCAGACTCCTGGTGCACGCAATAAGAGGATGGACCTTTCGTCTCATAATTCTTCTGGCGGACACCGTGCCATCCATTCCCCCTGACGTTTCCCCACAAGATCTGAAGGGCCGACAGGTGGATCTGATCCGCGTGGAGCAGCACGGAGCATGTATCCAGAATGGCCGGGGAAAAACACGCAGCACCTGGAGGCTCACCCCTGCTGAAAGAGGGCCCCGACAGGATTACACCGGTCGACTCTGCCCGACCGTCCCCCCTCTCCAGCACCCCTACCGGCACCTCTTTTGCCCTCAGGCAAAAGAGATCATGGCAATGGCACACCGATCCCTCCCCTCTCGGGGGCCGAACGAGGTCATCAAAAAGAACGGCGAAACCATCGTCCAGACGACATCAGGATCGGCCGGACCGGAGAGCGGGATCATCCGGATAGCGAGTCAGAACAAGGGGCAGGCCACCCTCACCGTCGGAAACACGGAAATCCCATGCAGGATCGTCCGCCGCTCCGGTGCGGTCCGCCTCACCCTGCAGATCCTGCCAGACAACAGCTTGCGCCTCACCGCCCCGCCCGGGATATCCAAGCAAGTGATTGAATCGTTTGTTGAATCGAAGGCGGCATTCATCCAGGAAAAGATCGCCGCCAGGGCGCCGGCACGCGGGATCGAATACAGGGACGGCGGAGCGATCCTCCTCTTCGGGAGGGAGGTGACCGTCAATGCCGGGGGAACGGGGGAGATCACGCTCCGGGGCGACCTCCTCTGCGTCCCTGAGGGGCGCCAGGTGAAGGCGGCGGTCGCCGCCTACCTGCGGGAGATCACACGGTCCGAGGTGGAGCGCCATCTCCCGCACTATGCCGCGGCATTCGGCGTGAAGGTCCCCCCTATAGAGATCCGCTCCTACAAAACCAGCTGGGGGAAGTGCAGGACCGACGGGCGGATCTTCTTCAACGAACGCTGCGCCATGCTCCCCGCAGACCTCATCGAGTATGTCGTCGCCCACGAGGTCTGTCACATCCACCACCCCCACCACCAGCGGTCATTCCATGACGCCCTCCGGGCGGTGATGCCGGACGCCGACGAGCGCAAACGGCGGATGAGACATTACCACCCCCTCTGGGTGACGGGCGAGGGGTCAGGGACGGCGACGAAGAAGGCGTGAACACCGCTCTGGCAGGGGTCCATGGTTCTCCCCTCTCAATTTTTCCGAAACGGGCAGGCCTCCCGGAGAGCCTTGAGGTCCGGGTCGGGTATATCAGGGGAGCAGATATCAAGAAGATCATCCACCGATGTGTTTTCCTCGATCGCATACGGCCCTTCCTCCTCCCTGCCCACGGACGAGAAATAATCATTAAATTTAAACCCCTTTCCTGCCACGCCGTCCGAAAACCGGACCCAGGTCGAGGGTATCCGGTAGGCATCCGAGGCGATGATGCCGTGGAGCGAGCTCGATGCAATATGCCGGCACCTGCAGATCTGGTCGACGACGTCGCGGATCCCCCCCTGGATATCGATGACCAGGACCCCGGGATCGTCCTGGAAATTCTGTAGATACCGATGGTTTTTATCGACATAATGGGGGATGATCCCCAACTGATAGCGTTTCGGCAGTTTCGGCCGATAATATTCGGGATAGAGGAGTGCGGGGTCCCCGTAGACCTCCGGGCACGAAAATCCCTGCCTGAGCAGCAATTCCCGTGTCAATGGCCCCCGGACGGCACAGATCTCCCTGGGGCGAACCCGCAATCGACCCCGCTCGGACAGAAATCCGGTGCCCCAGACCACCAGGTTTCCATTGCCGCAGTTCTCCGGGGAGGCATGCTCCAGAACGCTGCCGATAACCGAGTAAACCGGACATTTTCTAATATTGGAGATATCCTGTGTTGCAAAGAGCGGTTTTTTCCCGGAAATCTCCTGGATCAGGACGGGGTTGAGGGCATCACCCCAGTTTGTGCCCGGGTACCAGAGGGCGAGAACCACGCCTCCGTCCAGCACCAAACGTGTGGATTTGTAGAGGGCGATCAGGCGGCGGCGGGTCGTCTGCGGAAGAACGCCGACAAGTTTTCGGGCATTCTTTTCGATGATGCCGTCACCGTTTTCATCTCCCCCCACCTGAATCACACACCCCTCACCCCATCCTATGTACACAACCCCTGTACACCATCACCACCCGGAAATCTGCCCGACAACGTCAACCCCATTGATACCCGCCCCCTGCAGGATTGAACGGATCTTCCCTCCGGACAGGCCGGAATTATCTGCACCAGGGGGGTCCCCTCAGTCTGCGTGAACGGACTTGCTCCGCCGTGCGGTCCCGAGATATCCCCCGGTATAGCCGAGTTTCCAGACATTCCCCCGGGAGGCGCCGGAATACCATATCCGATAGAAATACCCCGCACCTGTATCGGAGATACAGAAACTGCACCGGTATAAATTGCTATCGTCCCAGCCTCGTTTTGAGGGCAGCAATACCGGACCTGCGATCGGCGTCCGGATCCGGTTCGGAGCCCCCATATCGCACTCGGCATACAATATGGCCCCTTTTCCTGGAGAGACCAGCGAACGTGCATAACTCAGGAATTCAACCCTTGATTCGCGATAGTTTGGTTTGCATGCCATGTGCCAGTTTGCATAGCCCAGAACCCCGAACGGATCCCCTCCTTCCGGGTCCGTACACCGTTCCGGCGGCCCCCAGCAGACACCGTCCTCACTGAAGCGGTGGTAGATGCCGGGGGGGTCCTCCCCCCCTCCCCCCCACATGTGCCATCGGTCCGCGGACTCCCGCCAGATACACGGTGACCGGAAGGTATTGTCTGCCGGCGTCCACGGCGAATGCGAGACGACGGCATCCGGTCCGCGGATGCGGAGATCGGGCCCGATCCTGATCAGTTTGAGGCTCAGGCACCCTTTTGATGCAAATCGATAGTACACCCGGACTTCATCGGATTCCGGGTCATATACCATCTCGGGATCGTTATGAAACCCCCCGTCCCACCCCCCCGGAGCGGCGTCGATCGGGTTCTGGATGGCGGGCGGGGCATGCCAGTCCCTCCCATCGTCGCTGGCATAGAGGCAGGGGTTCTCAAACGCATCGCTCCCCGAGGGAAAGGGCGTGATCGCCATCCAGAAGCGATGGCCGCCCCATTCAGGGAGGGTATGCTCGCTGAGAAAATCGATGACCGAGGGGTGGACCACCTGGTCAGATCCGTCATAGGTCTGGATGGCCAGCGGTTCTTGCGCATTCTCCAGGATTCCGCCATGGGGTCGAGATATCAATCTGAACAGTGCCTGGATTTTTTGAGGATGTTCCGGAACGGCAGTGAGCCCATTAAGACAACTCATCACCGCCGCCAGAAGAGCGCGAAGCCGCATTCTTCCCCCGCTATCCATCCTGCCTTCCGGCTTCAGGCCGGAACACCGGCAGTGGGCCCTCATTCATACCGCTCACCGTCCCCTGCCAGGGCCCATCATAACGTACAGTAGCGGCACCCATTTCTCACCCCGTCGTTCCTCTTCAACATCCCGGTCACGTCCACGATGATGGGGCTGCCATTGCAGATCTGGAGCACCTTATCCAGTGTCAGCGAGTTGAAGGCGTCGTGAGGGGAGTTGACGATAATGCAGTCCATCGGTCCCCCAAGCCCCTGGAGGGAGGGGACCGGATGCGCCCCGAAGCGCTCGATCTCAGCAGCGCCGAGCAGCGGGTCATGGCCATAGACGTCCACATCGAACTCCTTCAACTCGTGGATCATCTCACTGACCGGGCTCTCCCTGGTGTCCGGGACGTTCTCCTTGTAGGTGAGGCCCATGATCAGCACCTTCGAGTCCCGGATCACCTTGCCGGCCCGGTTCAGTTCCTTGATCGCCATGCCGGCGACGTGTTTGGGCATGGAGTCGTTGATGGCGCGGCCCGCAAGGATCACCTGCGGGTGATAGCCGAGCTCCTGGGCCTTGTGGACGAGGTAGTAGGGGTCGACCGGGATGCAGTGGCCACCAACGAGGCCGGGGCGGTAGGGGTGGAAGTTCCACTTCGTGCCGGCGGCGGCGATCACCTCCCGGGTATCGATGCCCATCCTGTTGAAGATCAGGGAGAGCTCATTCATCAGGGCGATGTTCAGGTCGCGCTGGATGTTCTCGATCACCTTCGCCGCCTCGGCCGTCCTGATGTCAGGGGCGCGGTAGACGGTGGTGATGAGGCCATAGAGTTCTGAAAGAGTCTCGCCCGATTCAGCGTCCATGCCGGCGACGATCTTGGTGATCTTGGCGAGCTCGTGCGCCTCGTCACCCGGGTTGATCCGCTCGGGGGAGTAGCCGACCTTGAAGTCCTTCCCACAGACGAGGCCTGATTCTTTTTCAAGGATCGGTCGGACGATCTCCTCGGTGACGCCGGGGTACACGGTCGACTCCAGCACCACGATCGCACCGGGCTTGAGGTTCCGGCCGACGGTGCGGGCCGCCGATTCAACAAAGAAGAGGTCGGGCTCCTTGGTCCGCTTCACCGGCGTCGGGACGCAGATCGAGATGAAATCGGCCCTCCGGATTTCGGCGGGGTCGGAGGTCACGTGCAGGGGTGCCTTCGTGGTCGCCGCGATCTGCCGCGCTTTTTCTTCGACGATCTCATAACCGATGGTGTTGATCTTTCCGGCAAACGCCTCTGCAAGGGGCAGGCCCACATAGCCGAGCCCGACGACGCAGACGGTTTTATCCTTCAGTGATTCCTGAACCATGCCACCGTCTCCCGGAGTCCTGCTTTGAGGTCATAGTGCGGTGCATACCCGAATGCTGCCTGTGCCCGGGAGATGTCGGCCAGGGAGTCGCGCACGTCGCCGGGGCGGGGCGCTTCGTGGACCGGTTCGAGGTCCCTGCCCACGATATCCATGATGGTGCGGGCGAGCGTCAGTAGGTCGATCCGCTCCCCGCAGGCGATATTGAAGGCACCCTGGCAATCGCCCTCCATCGCCTGGATGTTCGCCTGGACGACGTTTCGGATATAGGTAAAGTCGCGGGTCTGTTTTCCGTCGCCGTAGATGAGCGGCGGCTGATCTTTCAGGACCCGCTGTATAAAGTTCGGGATGACGGCGGCGTACTGGGAGTTTGGGTCCTGGTGCGGGCCGAAGACATTGAAATAGCGGAGGCAGACGGTCTGGAGGCCGTAGAGGTCGGAGAAGACCGACGCATAGTACTCGTCGGCGATCTTTGAGACGGCGTACGGGGAGAGGGGGCCTGGAGTCATACCCTCGTGTTTGGGCAGAGTGGGAGTGTCACCGTAGACCGAGGAGGAGGAGGCCATCACCACCTTCCTCACGCCCGCATCACGGGCGGCCATGAGGACATGCAGGGTGCCGGTGACATTTGCCTCGTGCGTCGCCATCGGGTTCTTCACCGAGCGCTGGACGCTCGGGAGGGCGGCCTGGTGAAAGACCCCGTCGGCGTCGGTGAAGAGGTCCTGGAGGAGGGGTGCATCGTTGATGTCCCCTCTGACAAAGGTGACGGCTCCCTTATCGATAAGGCCCTGGATGTTCTCCATCCGACCGGTGGAGAGGTCATCGATGACGGTGACCCCATGGTTCTGTGATAGCGTTTCGGCAAGATGTGAACCGATAAATCCTGCCCCCCCCGTTATGACATATTTCATAGTGATCCCATGACAAACTGGATTTTTTGTGTGATATAATTCATATTATATAATTATTGCTGTAGAATGGCGATGGATGGTGCACATAAAACACTATTATATCCACAAATACATCCAGATAGGAGCGTATAGGCGGGATATATCGGATTGCCTACCAATTTTTACATCTCTCTGCTGCAACGGGGTGCATCAACCTATCGTGAGGTCCGGAACACAGGCATCATTCCCGTTCCGATGAAGGGGGAGATGGTCGACTCCCCCCTATAGACCCCCTCCAGAAGGGAAACGCCAAGCAGACCAGACAGGCGGAGGGCGTCCACAGCACCCTCCCAATCACCGAAGAAGCACCCGCACAAAAGGTATCAATCAGGAGAACGGAGTACTCTCCACGGATAACACACATGATCGTGATCGGCATCGATCCCGGGCTGGCACGGACCGGCTACGGCGTCCTGAACAATGACGGCAGGTTTCCGACGGCACTGGAATATGGCTGCATCGAGACCGGCAACGACCGCACCTCCCCCGGACGCCTGCTCGAGGTCTACGAAAAGGTCACGGCCCTCCTCGACGAATATGATCCCGCCTGGGTCGCCCTGGAACGGCTGTTCTTCTCGAAGAACGTCACCTCGGCCATGCACGTGAGCGAGGCGAGGGGAGTCATCCTGCTGGCCGCAGAGCAACACGGCGTCCGGATCGCCGAGTACACCCCGAACCAGGTGAAGCAGGCGGTGACCGGGTCCGGGCGTGCCGGCAAACAGCAGGTGCAGGAGATGATGCGGCGGCTTCTCCGTCTGGACGAACTGCCCCGGCCCGACGACGCCGCCGATGGCCTCGCCATCGCCCTCTGCCACATCAATACGGTGCGATAACGATGATAGCCCATCTTTCAGGTGAAATTGCATCCAGCGGGGAACGCTGGGTGGTGATCGACATCGGCGGTATCGGCTACCGGGTACAGGTGACCCGCCCGGCACTGGAGATCCTCAGGCAGACGGAGGGGCGAGTGACGGTGCATACCCATATGGCGGTCAGGGACGACGACATCCAGCTCTTCGGCTTTCTCCACCCGAGCGAGCGCGAACTCTTCACGATCCTGATCGGCGTCTCCGGGATAGGCCCGCAGATCGCCATGAACATCCTCTCCGGGCTCTCTTTTGAGGAGTTCGCCCTCGCCATCCTGAACGACGACGAGCGGGCGCTCATCCGCATCCCGGGGATCGGGCAGAAGAGTGCAAAACGCCTGATCCTGGAGCTGAAGGAGAAGATGAAGGGCTGTGCCGTTGACCTCTCCGCAGGCCGACGACCCGAAGAGGCGAAAGATGCCGAGAGCGCCCTGATATCGCTCGGGTTCTCACCTGCGGAGGCACAGCAGGCAGTCGACGCCGTTCTGCCCACTCTGGGTGACCGGAACCTGCAGGCCCTGATTCGTGCCGCCCTTGCCCACCTGAGGGAGCGCTGATATCGATGAAAGAACGAATCCCATCCCCCGCCCCCCTCACAGATGAGAGCGAGGATGCCGCCATCAGGCCGGTCTCATTTGAGGAGTTTGTCGGGCAGACACAGATCAAGGAGGCCCTCGCAATCGCCATCGCCGCCGCACGAAAACGCGGCGAGTCACTCGACCATGTCCTCTTCTCCGGCCCGCCGGGTCTCGGAAAGACCACGCTCGCCCAGATCATAGCACGGGAGATGGGGGCGGCGATCAGGAGCACCTCAGGACCGGTGCTGGAGCGCCCCGGCGACCTTGCCGCCCAGCTGACGGCGCTCTCCTCCGGCGACGTCCTCTTCATCGACGAGATCCATCGCCTGAACCCGGTGGTCGAGGAGGTGCTCTACCCGGCGATGGAGGACTCATGCATCGATGTGATGATCGGTGAGGGGCCGGGCGCCCGTTCAGTGCAGCTCCCCCTCGAACCCTTCACCCTGGTCGGCGCCACGACAAAGGTCGGACTGCTCGGCTCCCCCCTCCGTGACCGCTTCGGCTTCATCTTCCGCCTCAACCTCTATGAGGTATCTGATCTCGTCAGGATCGTGGAGCGGAGCGCCGCCATCATGCAGACACCGATCACACCCGAGGGGGCGACGGAGATCGCACGGCGGAGCCGCGGCACGCCGCGGATCGCAAACCGCCTGCTCAAACGGGTGCGGGACTTCGCCACCGTCAGGGGGGACGGGCGCATCGATGGCAAGACGGCGGACGCCGCCCTCACCATGCTCGGCATCGACCGCCTGGGCCTCGACGACCTCGACCGGCGGATCCTCTCGGTGATCGCAGACGATTTCGGCGGTGGACCGGTGGGGGTCAGGACGATCGCCATCTCGGTCGGCGAGGAGGTGCGGACCGTCGAAGAGGTCTATGAGCCCTACCTGATCCAGATCGGCTTTATCAAGCGCACGCCGCAGGGGCGGGAGGCGACCCCTGCTGCCCGGCGGCATATCGATCAGGATAGAAATACCGGGTAAAAGGCCATACAAAAGCGATGGTGCTCGAAGAAACGCGTGACCGTCACCTGGAATGATGCGGTGGAGGAGGGGTCCAGATCCCCAGGGTCACTGGTATAAGCGTTCGACGTGCATGGTCGAAGGGGACGAGGCCCTCCCCTTCAGTCATCACTGAATATTCGGCAACCTCCCCTTGATCTCCTCGAGGCTGCAGTGCCGGAGCTCCATCAGGGCGGAGAGCACGGCATCGGAGAAGATGAGGGCGGTGATCTCAAAGAGCGCCCCGAAGGGGGCGAGTGATGTCGAGACCGAGCGGTACTGGCCGGTGAGCTGCCTGACCTCGTAGCGTCCGGGAATTCCATGAATCCGGGGGGCGTATTCCCCGAGGTTGACGATGCAGTTGGCGATCCCCCCGATCCTGGACTCAGGAGTTGCAGTGATCAGGCAGATCCGCCCGCCCAGGTCCCGCACTGACTCGCAGATGTCCACGATCGAGTTCGTCTCCCCGGACCCGGAGAAGGCGACCAGGGTGTCGCCGGGGCGCATGGCCGGGGTGATCGTCTCGCCGACCACAAACGCCTCCAGCCCGAGGTGACGGAGGCGCATCGCAAATGCCCGCCCTACAAGCCCGGAACGACCGGCACCGGCCACATAGATTCGTTCCGCACCGATGATCATATCGATGAACCTCCCGGCGTCGCCCAGGTCCAGGGAGCGCGCCGTCTCCCCGATCCGTTCGGTCATCAGGAGCATCAGTTCTGAGATGCTGTAGCAGCCCTCTTCCATCGGTATGCGTTTGGAATTGGGAAACATCATGCTGCCGGTGTCTCCCCCGACCCTCAGACAAGCGGGCGGATGATGATCAACCGCCATTCGGCCCCATGAAGGCCAACTGTTGTCCAGAAGGCCTCTTTTCTGACGACCGGGCCAAAGCCGTTGTCATGAAGGAGGAGGTTGCATAACCCGACCAGTTGCCTGAATACACTCGGGCAAATCCGGCACACAGGGACTCCTTGAAGGTTTCCTTCCCAATCTCTTCGGGGTCGGCGTCATAGAGCATCAGGGCACCTGTCCATCCGGTGGATTTCATGTGATGGACGTCGCCTCCAGAGGACGAATAAACGACGGCAGACATCCGATCGCAAGCATCTTCATGGAGAAACAGGAGATGCATGAATGATGGGATCGGCAGGGGCGAGACCAGGGGGGCGCACCCTCCTCCGGGTGGAGGGGCTGACAAAACAGGCAGGGGACCGCACTCTCTTCCAGGACCTCTCCTTCAGCCTCGATGAGGGCGAGGTGCTCTGCATCACCGGGGCATCTGGGAGCGGGAAGAGCACCCTCCTCCGGTGCCTGAACGGGCTCATAAAGGCCGATGAGGGGCGGATCGTTCTGGATGGAACAGATATCACAGGGATCGACCCGCCCCGCCTGCGGCGGACAGTCTGTCTTGTCGGCCAGCAGGCGGTGATCTTCCCCGGAACGGTGCGAGACAACCTGGCCCACCCGTTCACCTTCGCCATCAACCGTGACCTGCCGCTGCCCGAATGGGAACGGATGCTCATGATGGTCGGCCTCGACCCCGCCGATCTGGAGAAGGACGCCGGTGTCCTCTCCGGAGGAGAGCGGCAACGTCTGGCGATCGCCCGGGCGCTCGCCATCTCCCCGACCGTCCTTCTCCTTGACGAACCCACCTCCGCACTCGACGAGGGCTCGAAGCGACGGGTAGAAGAGACGATCCGGCGGCTGAACCGGGAGGCAGGGACGACGATCCTGATTGTCACCCATGACACCGCCCAGGCAGAACGCCTCTGCCGGAGGAGGCTGCATCTCGAGGCGGGGCACGGGGAGGTCCGCAATGGCTGATCCGGTCTACGATCCGGTCGCCGGGCTGTTCAACCTTGCCATGGCCCTGGTGCTCGTCGTGATCGTGCTGGTCATCTCCCGCCGCTTCGAACTGAGGCTTGAGCGGGAGATCACCGTCGCATCGGTCCGGGCGATAGTCCAGCTGTTGATCGTGGTGCTGGTGATCGCGGCCGTCTTCACCACCGACAACCTCCTGCTGGTGCTGATCGTGCTCATCGGCATGGCGGTCGTCGCCGCCCACACCTCCGCCACCCGCGTGAAGAGCGGCACCGGCGGGATGGCCGTCACCCTCCCGGCCATCGGCGTCGGATCAGGGACCGGCATGGGCATCCTGATCCTCCTGGGCGTCGTACCCCTCGAGCCCGAGTTCATCATACCGGTCGGGAGTATGACGATCGGGGGGAGCATGATCGAGTGCTCCCTCAGCCTCGATCGTTTCGCCGGGGAGATGCGCGCCCATGCCGCCGAGGTCGAGACCGCCCTCTGCCTGGGGGCGACACCAGGCGAGGCGGCGGCTCCCTATGCCAGGGAGAGCGTGAGGGCCTCGCTCATCCCCTCGATTGACCGCCTCAGGACCCTCGGCATCGTCGTCCTGCCCGGGACGATGGCCGGGATGATCATCGCCGGGATCGACCCCTTCTGGGCCGCCGAGTACCAGCTGGTGATCATGTTCCTCCTCCTCTCCGCCGGTCTGCTCACCTCGATCATCGCCGTGCATGCGGCCGAACGAGCGGCATCCAGGGAAAACACGATCTAATCAGCCCTTCTCCCACACCGGCACCCCCGCATAGGTGATCCGGCGGATCCGGTGGTAGGGCACCGGAGCCGGCCGCCGCCCCTCCCGCTCCACATGGAAGAATCCCGGCCCGAGATCGGTGATCTCGGCGCCGGAGACGGTGCTCAGGTCGCCCGGCGCCCCCCGGTCCAGATAGGTGACCGAGACTTCCAAGAAGTCACAGCCCGGATCATGGCGGAACCGATAGAGTAGACTCTGGCTGGTTCGCACAATCCTCCCTTCAGAGGGGATGGAGGATAAACCTGACGGCACGGCCGCGAAAAATCCGCTGAAGGGATTTCTATGGGATTTGAGGATTATATTCACGTGGATCGCGAATGGGACCCGCCTGACCGGATTCCAGGACCGATTGATAGGGTCAGGGAGGAGGCTCTCTCCCTCCCGGTCAGAGGCGGATCGCCCTTTTCGAAACGCACGGGACGGGGGGTTCCACCCCCTGCACCCCCCGGTCATTGCGATAGGGGCGGGAACGGTATTCAGGCTAATCCCGGGATGAAGGGAGCGGTTTTGTGCATCCATTTCGGGACGGATAAAACCGTCTGCCAGAATAATCCGCATCTCCCCATTTCCACGGCTTCAACGATCTGCCCCCTATCCCAACGAGGGGGAGAGTCCGGGAGGGGTCTCCCCTCCCTGTCAGGGGCGGAGCGCCCTTCTCGAAACGCACGGGACGGGGGGTTCCACCCCCCGCTCCCCCCGGTCAATACGATAGGAACCTGGACAGTATTCAGGGTCATCCCGGGGCGATGGGATCATCCCCTCCATCATCACATGACTGAGGAAACGACCAGCCAGAATAATCCGGATCCTCCCCATTTCCACGTTTTCAACGATCCACTCCCTATCCCATCGAGGGGGAGGGTCCGGGAGGGGTCTCCCCTCCCGGTTGGAGGCGAATCGCCCTTTTCGAAACGCACGGGGCGGGAGTTTCCACTCCACGCTCCCTCCGCTCATTGCGATATGGGCGGAGACAGTTCTGCGGGGCATGCTGAGATGTGGGGGGGGCTCCCGTAAACCGTCACAAAAAAGAGGAAGCCATCAGCCAGAAAACCACATCCTCTTCACCTCAATGGTTTCAACGATCCGCTCCCAATCGCATTGACGGGGGAGGGTCAGGGAGGAGTCTCCCCTCCCGGGGGCGACAGATTGGAAGAAGTGCCCTCATTAAACCAAAAAAAACCGGAAAAAAGGAGAACCTATGTCGGCACGGCGAACCGCCGCTCGAGGAAATTTGCGCCGAGCGTCGTCACCGTGACCAGGGCAAGGTAGACGATGCCGACCACCAGGAAGGTCTCGTTGTACATGAAGTACTTCGTCGCCACCAGTTTTCCGGCGCCTGTGAGTTCCACGACGGTGATCATGTAGGCGAGGGAGGAGTACTTGATCAGGTAGATGAACTCGTTTGTCATGCCCGGGATGGCGCGCCTGAGCGCCTGCGGCAGGATGATATGGCGGATCGCCTGGGCCCGGGTCATCCCGAGCGCCGAGGCGGCGATCATCTGACCCTCCTTCACCGAGAGCAGGGCGCCTCTGATATATTCGGAGTTGTAGGCGCCGTTGCAGAAGATGAACCCGACCGTGGCGGCAAGGAAGGGCGTGAAACGGATGCCGATAGAAGGCAGCCCGAAATAGAGGATGAAGAGCAGCAGCAGCAGGGGGCATCCCTTGACAAAGGCGACAAAGCCGCGCGTGAGAAGCGATACCGGACGGGATCCATAGGTCCGTCCGACGGCGACGCCGATACCAAGGAGGCAGCCGAAGGGTGCCGCCGCAAGGATCAGGGCGATCGTGATGATCACCCCCTCCCCGAGGGCGGGGAGGAGGATATCGGTCAGGAAGGGGATCGGATCCATTTCAACGCCTCTCAGGAATCGTTATAGTCCCGGAAATCCCCGAGTTTTCCGACAAATGCACGGGTGCGCTCAAAGCCGCTGCCCGACCTGACCTCGGCCGGCGACCCCTGCTCGACGATCCGCCCGTGCTCCATGAACAGGATCTCGCTCGCCGCCGAGAGGGCGAACCCCATCTCATGGGTGACCACGAGCATCGTCATGCCGTCTCGAGAGAGGTTCTTCATCACCTCGATCACCTCCCGGGTCAGTTCCGGGTCCAGCGCCGAGGTGGGTTCGTCGA
>NZ_PGCL01000009.1 GCF_004297185.1 Methanofollis fontis | reverse complement strand
TGAACAGCCGCCCGTTCAGGTGCATGTTCACCGCCCGCCCGCTGCGTGATCGTCCGACCGTGCCGATGGTGCGCCCGTCCCGCATGGACTGGAGCGCATGCTCATCAAAAAAGAACCCGCCGAGACCATCGAGGACGCAGATCATCCGCCCCTCGAAAAGACCTATCCGGCCGATTTTTTGGAATCCCATCTTCGATACCTCCGGGAACGGTCTGCCGCTCCCTATGCTATTATAGGCACCAATATTATTTAAATGTTTTTACAATGTATAAACAAAGTATATTTTTTAGTGAAGTATTAACAATACAAAGTTCAAACAAAATATGATGGATAAAATCGAAGTGACCATCAGCGGCTATGAGGTGCGGGAGAAGACCGTCACCAAGACCGGGAACAGCGGCCATGTGATGGTGCCCCCTTCGTGGATCGGTAAGCGGGTGAAAATTATTCTGCTCGATCCGGTCGAGGAGGAGTGATCCCTCTCCGGTCCAGGATCCCTATCGCAGCGGACTGCCCCGGAGGGGAGGAGCGACCGGCAGGGAGCGGGCGGGGGATGCCGACGTCGCCCGAAGGGGGACCGTCGGGCCGAGCGGAGCACGGTGCCGGCGGCACGGTGTGGAGCGAGGAAGAGGTACAGCCGCCGACAAGGAGCAGGAGCGACGCCGGCGGGGGCGTCCGGTGCAGCAGAACACGACCCGAAGGAGGGCTGCGGTGTGCCGCGAGCCGATGCGAGCAAACACGGCGGGCCGTCTCCAACAACAGGGGTGATTACACCATGGCCATCGTGATATGATCGGTGGAGGCCGCCTGATCGGAACGCATATATTTGATGATCTATGATGAAGGGATGATCCGTTTGTGGATCAGTATCGTAACATCGAACAATTGCGGGAATAATGGTATTTTAAGAGTTGGATTTTGATTTTGGGGCACCATACTCCATAGCAGCATTCTATCCTTTGTTTTGTTCATTTCTTCTCTACAATTGTCTTCAGGCGTTGAGAGGACATTCCCGATCCTTCTCTGCATCCCTTCTCCCTTCCTCCGGTGGCATTCATGCCCTCCTCCCGCCAGGCAAAACTATATGATATCTCTCGCTCCGTATGGCAGGTAACAGCGTTTCTCTGGAACGGAAATGCAGGGGGGGAATATGGGGCTTTTAAACCGTATGGAAACCGTGATTCGGGCAAAAATGAGCAAAATTATCGATAAGATGGAGGATCCCCGGGAAACTCTCGATTATTCCTATGAAAAGCAGCTTGAATTGCTTCAGAACGTCAAGCGCGGCGTGGCGGAAGTTGCGACTTCAAAAAAGCGGCTGCAATTACAGCGGGCAAAATTGCTCCAGAACAGCGAAAAACTGGATGGTCAGGCCCGCGATGCGATCCGGGCCGACCGTGAGGATCTGGCACGACTTGCCCTTGAGCGAAAATCCGCAATTACCTCCCAGATCACTGGTCTGGACCAGGAAATTGCCGGGCTGGAAAAGGAGCAGGAAAAACTGGTCGCCGCAGAGAAGCGTCTCTCCACGAAGGTCGAGGTGTTCAGAACGCGGAAGGAGACGATCAAGGCGCAGTATTCCGCCGCCGAGGCGCAGGTCCGGATCAGTGAGTCGGTCTCCGGCATCAGTGAGGAGATGGCCGACGTCGGGCTGGCGATTGAACGCGCTGAGAACAAGACCGAGGATATGAAGGCACGCTCCGCCGCACTGGACGAACTGATCGAGCAGGGAACACTCACCGACTTTACGGGTGGACCGGATGAGATCGAGCGGGAACTTGCGGCAATCGGTGCGGAGAGCAGCATCGAATCCGAACTCAGCAGAATCAAGGCGGAGGAAGGAAAATGATCATCAGGATCATCGGCGATGGGCAGTACCATGTGGACAGTGCCCTTGTCGATTCACTCAACGTGATCGACAATAAAATCGTTGAATTTGTCCAGAATGGGGACGAACAGGAGTATCAGGCAAACCTTGCAGCCCTCATCGATACGATAAAGCAGCACGGGCAGGTGGTTGACGACAGGGAGCTGATCGAGTCCGACATCATCGTGCCTCCGGCGGATATGACCCTGAACGAGGCAAGAGAGGTGTTCAGCGGCACGGGAATCTTTGAAGGATGAGCGGTTTTCCCTCCTGACGGGACTATAGGGGGAGTCCCCAGAGGGGATACCATTTTTCAACGTCTTTTTCAAGCGGCAGCTCCCGTTCCAGCAGCGAACGAAGCCTGAATTCGTATCCGTTATCCCTTTTCATCTGGCCTTCAGGAACAAACGGATAATATCGCCCTGCTTTAAAGGAATAGATCCAGTACACCGGTTTGCTGTTCTCAAACCGGTAGACTGCACAGAGCAGGTAGGTGCCAAAGGCGTGCTCGATCAGGGTCTGCGCAACAAGGTGGACTCCTGTGATCAGGTCATCGAAATCCGGATCCTCCAGGACCACCCAGATAAATCCATATTCGTCGGTCTCGATCCGGTATTCGCTTCCCGTCTCCGCCGAGGCGAATCCGAGCAGGTCTTCGATCTCAGAGACGGCGGCATCGTGCCGTGAGGATTCGATGGGTTTGAAACAGATCCCGGCCCTGCCGGACGGTTTCAGACCGAGCGAGGTCTGCATCGTGACAGCGGCCGTGGAGACGGCAAACAGGCTGTCGAGGTCTGCCCGTGGCAGGGTGGTCCTGCCAAAAAGTGCGTTCAGGGCATCTTTCAGTCCCATTATCCTCCCATCTCCCGTTCGATCTGTTCGAGTGCTGCAATGCGCTGTTCTACTGGCGGGTGTGTGGCAAACAGGTGAAAGATCGTGGATCCAGACACCGCAGGAATGATGAAAAATGCATTCATCCCCTCGACCTTTCTGAGATCTTCGGTCGGGAGACGCTCCATCTGTCCGCTGATCTTCATGAGGGCTGATGCCAGATGGGACGGATGCCCGGTGATGACCGCCGAACCCCGGTCTGCGGAGAACTCCCGGTAACGCGAAAGGGCCTGGATCAGCAGGTAACTTGTGATCCAGACCGCCAGTGCGACCAGAGGGAGAATCCACCAGAGATAGGAATTTCTGTCTGATCGCGGTGAAGCGCCGAAAAAGAACCAGTTTCTGAAGATAAAAAATGCCGCCGTCGAGAGAAAACTGGCGAGGGTGATGACCATCACATCGCGGTTCTTCACATGGCTGAGTTCATGGGCGATCACCGCCTCGAGCTCCTCCGGTTCAAGCCTGTTGACAAGGCCGGTGGTCACCGCCACGACGGCATTTCTGGGATTTCTTCCGGTTGCAAAGGCGTTCGGAACAGTTGTATTCACAATTGCAATCCTGGGTCTGGTCATCCCCGCAACTGCACACAGACGAGTTATGACCTGGTAGAGGCGTGGTTCCTCCTCTTCGGTGACCACCCTGGCGCCCATCGACCAGAGCACCATCCGGTCCGAGAAATAATACTGGAAAAACAGCATGACGGCCACGATCGCCAGAAGAAAAAGGGTTTCAACGCCGATGTACGCCAGCACCGTGATAAAAACAAGGTATACGAACATCAGGAGGATCAGCGTCACTCCCATTCGCCACTGCAGTCCGCGATCATGGTGCCATCGCGCCATTTCGTTCCATCCCCCCCATGCCGGAAACCGCCCGGAACCGATTTCCCACCGATAATATCCTCCACGGTGGAGGTTTTCAGACTCTTCCCGGCACCTGTCACATGGAGCATGGAGAATAAAAATATTCGTGCCTGGTCATGGAACGTCTGTCATCGAAGTCCGGTTTGCCTCCGCTCCAATCGATGATCTTTCGGGACTGCACGGACAGAGTGCCAATTTGACAACCATCAGGGAATGAGAGGTGGCGGAAATCCGGTTATGGTAGATGATTCTCTCTCCTGTCACCAGATAGGTGAAATCATCATTCTCATGGGGAAATATCCCCGAAATATGCTTTTAATTCTCTAAATTAGATGTCTATGAGATGGAAATAGGAACGGATAAATCCTGAAAGGATAAATTCCAGTCAATGAACTCAAGACTGGCGCTATCCTGCGGGATTTTCTGCGTTGCACTACTCCTTTCTGCCGGATGCACCGGATCAGACCGGAGTCTGTCTTTCTCTTCGCTGACATTTGTGACCGAAGAATATCCTCCCTACAATTATCAGGAGGGGAGAGTCGTCACCGGCATCGCAGTTGATATCCTCCAGGCGATCGCCGCTGATGCCGGCACGACAATTTCGCCAGACCAGTTCCGCGTGATGAGTTGGGAGGATGCCTACAACGCCGCCCTTTCGATCCCTGACACTGTCGTATTCTCCACGGTACGCCTCCCCGAGCGCGAAGACGACTTCAAGTGGGTCGGTCCGATCGCCCGGGAAAAGAAGGTGCTGTTCGCCGTTCGCCCATCCAGCATCACGGTCGCCGGTCCTGCGGATCTGAAGAACTACACCATCGGCGTGGTCCCGAATGACGCCGCAATCGGACAGCTGAAAGAGATCGGTGTGCCGCAGCAAAACCTGCTGTCCGATCCCGACCCGGCGGTGATCATCGAGGGTCTGCAGGAGGGCACGATTGATCTCTGGTGTTATGGCGAGGATGCAGGGGAATATTTCGCCGAAAAGACGCTGGGTTCGCCGGATGCCCTTGTTCCGGTCTATACTCTGGACGCATACGACCTCTATTATGCCTTCAACCGGAACACCCCTGATGATCTTGTAGACGCATTCCAGCAGGGGCTGGACTCACTGAAACAGAAGGACAACGGTTCTCAAATAAGTGTGTATGAGGAGATCCTGAGCAGATACTCCTAGACCTTTCTTTCTCTTTTTACTTCCCGATCAGGGATGCACCGCATTTCGGGCACTTCATCTGCCTGCACGGCACGCCGCGGGTTTTCTCCCCTTCATAGCCGCAGGACGGACATACGCATGCCTCAGGGGGCTGTCCACGCCTCCCTCCTCCTCCTCTCCCGACACCATTGGTCAAAGAATCTTCACCTCCGCCGGCATATGGGAGGGTGATGATGATAATGGGATCGGTGCGTCATCCGAGGGCCACGTCCAGTATCATCATCACCACAAACCCGATCAGCGTGCCCATCGTGGCGATGTCGGCATTGCCGTTCATGTGGCACTCGGGCACCACATCCTCGACCACCACAAAGATCATTGCGCCGGCGGCAAAGGCGAGTGCGTAGGGGAGGATGGGAGTTGCAATGATCACGGTCAGCGCCCCGATGATGGCGGCGACCGGTTCGACGGCACCGGAGATCTGTCCATACCAGAAACTCCGCAGGCGGGAGAACCCCTCTCGCCTGAGGGGCAAGGAGACCGCCATCCCCTCGGGAAAATTCTGGATGCCGATGCCGAAGGCGAGTGCAATGGCGGCGGTGAGAGTTGCAGTCTGGTGTCCGGCCGCGAGCGCCCCGAATGCCACCCCCACTGCAAGCCCCTCCGGTATATTGTGGATGGTGATCGCAAGCACAAGGAGGGTGGTACGGTGCCAGGTGGTCTCCGGCCCCTCGGCCTCCTCCATGGGCCGCCCGAAGTGGAGGTGCGGCAGGAGGAGATCGATCCCCCTGAGAAAGAGTCCGCCTGCCAGAAATCCTGCCGCCGCCGGTATCCACTGCGGCAGTCCGCTATCAGCCGACATCTCGATCGCCGGCAGGAGCAGGGACCAGAAACTGGCGGCGATCATCACTCCGGCGGCAAACCCGAGCATCGCGTCGAGAACCTTCCGATCAACGCCATGCATGATGAAGACGGCCGCTGCGCCGAGCGCAGTCATCCCCCAGGTGAACAATCCTGCAAATAGCGCCTGCACCACAGGATCAAAGGATTGTATGTTTTCTATCATCACAGAACCCGCAGCTGATGCCCTCCTCTATCGGACACCTCAAAACGGGGGAGCGAATCGCTCCCCTCCCCCCGCCTACCTGAGGAATTTTGAGACGAAGGGTGAGGTCTCCCCGCGACGCAGAAAGTGGCCGGACGGCCCCTCGCCAAGGAACTCGGAAAACCATGATTCATGCTCGATCTCTTCATTGAGGATTGAAAGGGCAAGATCATAGGTCCGGTGGTCCTTGCCTGCAGTCAGGTTGCAGATATGTGTATACTGTCGGACGGCACAGCGTTCCGCCTCGACAAGCACCGTCAGCATTGCCATGGTGTCCGACGGATCTGCCGGCAGGCTGGCCGGTGGGCAACCCGAGACATTGTGGAAGTCCACCATGCTCTCAGGGAGACTCCCCCCGAGTTCGTAGATACGCGGCACCAGCGCCTCGAAGTGGTTCCTATCTTCGACACGCGCCGTTTCTGCGATCTCCTTCACCGTCTCGCCGTCGAGGCCTGTGAGGTTCGCCCGCAGGATCGTGTAGTAATAATACGTGGTCAGTTCTGCGGCTGCATTCTTCACCAGAAGGTCGATGAGGTGATCGACGTCGACACCGGCATCTTCCACCATCTTTCGTGTTACTTTTGCCATGTTGTCCTCCCCGGATGGTGGGCAATATGATCGCCCCCTTCATATACCTTATCGTCCAATCTGCGAGGGGACCGGCCGGATTTATAAACCCCTGTGTCCTACGTATTTCCTCATCATTGTAGCGGTTGGCGGCGATTCCCTCGCTGGATAATTGCTTCCGACTATCATTGAAGAATGGGGACACCATATTGTGTCGGTCGCCGAATCAGGGTATACAGGTTCATAGATGCAAAAAAGAACAGAGGGCGTTGAACTCCTCACCGGGGATCCGCGACGCGCCATCATCCGTCTTTCCGGCCCCATGGTCGTGGCGATGCTCCTTCTCTCGGCCTATAACCTGGCCGACGCCATCTGGGTTGCGGGTCTTGGTTACGAGGCGCTCGCCGCAGTGGGATTTGTCGGCCCGGTCTTCATGGTGCTGATCGGTCTTGGGATCGGCCTCGGTGCGGGAGTCACCTCGGCGATTGCCCGCAGAATCGGTGCCGGTGATAAATCCGGAGCGGACAGGGTGGCAACACATGCCATTGTACTCTCGATCGCCGTTTCTGCGGTCCTGACCGTCCCGCTTGTGCTGCTGGCCGGCCCCATCGTCACCCTGCTCGGTGCCGGACCGGCAGCACCGCCGGCCACGGTCTACGGACAGATCATCTTCGGGGGCACCATATTCGTCATTTTCACCAACCTCGCATACGCTGTCCTCAGGGGGGAAGGCGACACCAAACGGACGATGTATGCGATGGCGGCCTCATCGGTCCTGAACATCGTCCTTGATCCCATTCTCATCTACTGGGCCGGATGGGGAATTGCAGGGGCTGCATGGGCAACAGTGATCTCCATCGCCGCCGTCTCGGTCCTCATCCTCTACTGGTTCCTGGTGCGGGCCGACACCTATGTACGCCTTTCATTCTCCCGGTTCTCTCTGGACCGCTCGATCATCGCTGATATCTTCAGGGTCGGCATTCCGGCAAGCCTGGAGTTCGCGCTGATGTCGGTGCTGGTGATTATCCTCAACGGCATCCTGGTCCTGGTCTCGGGCACCAATGCCGTGGCCGTGTATGCTGCCGGATGGCGTGTCGTCACCTTTGCGATCATCCCCTTCATTGCCATCGGCACCTCCGTGGTCTCGGTCTCCGGCGCCGCCTATGGGGCCAGGCAGTTCGATAAGATCCGTATCGCCCACCGTTTCGGGGTCGGCATCGGCATCGTGATCGGGATCGTCACCTCCGCCCTCACCTGGGTGCTGGCCCCGGCGATCTCACTCCTCTTCTCCTACTCTGAGGAGAGTGCGCATCTTGCCCCGTCCATCGTCATATTTCTCCGGATCATGTGCCTCTTCTACCCCTTCGTCCCGCCGGGGCTGATCTCGGGTTCGGTGTTTCAGGGGACCGGGAAGGGCATGACATCCCTGTTCCTCAACCTGCTGCGGCAGCTCGTCTTCATCGCCATCTGTGCTTGGGTGTTTGCCATACCGCTCGGCATGAACGAGATCGGTGTCTGGTGGGGGATCGTCGCCGGTGATATTCTGGGTGGAATTGTTGCCTATGGCTGGGCGAGGCTCTATATCGGCCGAATCTGTGCCAGTGCCGGATAGGTCCGGGCAAAACCATTTTTCCCTATCGATCCCTCTCTCCCCATGCTCCGCCGCAGTGGTATCGCCCGTTCTCTCGATCCCACCGTCCCCCCAAACCTGGCGATCATTGTTCTCTCGGGCTGTGTACTCTTGGCGACGGGGATCGGGGCGGCGCTCGGCGGCGCCGGACCGGTGGAGGTCGTGGTGCAGGCGTTCGGCAGATCGCTGTCGGTGTTTCTTGCATGGGCCCTCTGCCGGGAGGCAGACCCGGATCACGCTCCATCCGCCCTCCTTTCTGGTGTGGGTACGGCCGCCTGCATGCTGAGACTCCCGGTTCCCGACGTGATCATGCTCGTCTGGTTTCTCCTCCTGCTCAGGATCCTCAACCGGACCTCAGGGCATACTGCCACGACTGCGGATTGCGGAGTCCTTGTTTTCTTCACGTTCTGGCCGCAGTGGGTGGGGATGGTTCTCGCCGGACCGCTTGCCGCCGCTGCCCTCCTCCTTGACGGCAGGCTGAACCGACCGGCAGCAGGACGACTGCTCCCTGCCGCCATTGCCCTGATGGCCGCGGTCGCTGCCCTCTGTGCAGGACGATATGCGGTGATTTCCTCCCTTACATTCCCGGAAATGCTCCTGGTCCTCACCGGCACGGTCCTCTTCATACCGGTGATATCGGCTTCACGCCACCTGCACTCTCTGGACGACACCGGGTTCTCATCCCTCGACTCCAGGAGAGTTCGCAGCGCACAGGCCCTTGCCCTCCTTGGCGCCATCGGGGCGGCGCCTCTCGGGGTGTTCGCCATCGCCCCCCTCTGGTCCGCCCTCCTCAGCGCGGGCGTATGGCATCTCCTGAGGATGGTGGGAGGCGGTCGACCGACAGGCTAATGTGCATCCATCAGACACTACGAGTATGTTCGGATCACTCCTCGGGATCGTCATCGCCATCCTGGTTGCCGTGCTGATCTACCATTTTCTCAAGAAGGCGGTCTATCTGGTCATCAACGCCGTGGTCGGTGTGGTGATCCTGTTCCTGATCAACGCCCTCGGGATCATGCATCTGCTCGGGAAGCCCGATGTGCCGATCGATCTCATCACCATCCTGATCAGCGCTCTCGGTGGGATCATCGGCGTCGTCATCGTGGTTCTTCTCCATCTCATCGGCGTTTCGCTGTGAGGGGGAGGTTCTCGCAAAAAAGGGCGATTCGGGATTTTATCTCTTTTTGATTATTTTTGAGGCACTTCTTTCCGGATCAATGAGGGGCCGAGAGGGAGGACCGTCCTCCCATACACGCTGTTCAGGACGGTTCCGAGCACCACCCAGACGATGGCGATGACGACAAAGGGCAGATCCCATCCGGCGACCGTCCAGAGGATATCATAGCCGGTGAGGAAATAGAGTCCTGCCGGAACGAAGAAGAGATCGGTGGCGATCATGAAGAGGAAGGGGGCGAGGGGACCGGGGAGATGTCCGATCGTGAACCCGCACATCAGGATTCCCATGAGCAGGAAGATCCACCCGTCTACGGCCATTGTATTTGCGGGCATGATCTCGAGTGCCTTGAGGAGGTTTTCGCCCATTCCCAGGAACATGAAGGTGGAGAAGGCGAGCAGGATGTTCCCTGTCATGATCTGGCCATTCCTCAGTTCGATGATCCCGGCAACGAGCTGAATGATGCCGCCTGCCATTCCCAGGGGGACGAGCACGACAGCAAGGTCGTGGGGGGCCTGATGGGTGGCGATCGGCCAGAGGCAGCAGAGATAGAAGGCGAGCACCATCAACCCGGCAGGACCGGGATTTGCGAAGGGGTGGTCATGGGAGGCAACCATATCCCGATATCTTGATCAGATGAGTATGTAAAGAATGTGAAAGTTCTCCGGCACTGGCGCGATGTTTAACTGGAAATTTGATGGAAATCAGCCTGTATCGGAGTCATCAGTTCTCCTTTTTTCCGACGGGACGACAGGTATATCTCTTGTGCCGGAAAAAGGCAGATCTGAGTGTTATGTCGTTCATTTTCTATGCTCAGGGAGTAGCCGGTGTTTATGACGACTTTCTCGAACGCCTGATCTCTCGCCTCTCTCTTGAGGGCACGGAGATCACCCATGAAACACGTGACGGGGAGCGGGCGGTCATGGATGTGCGCCATACCGGAGAGCAGGGAACACTGGAGATTGCCCCTTCAGGGAAGAATGTGAAGGTCACCTATATCGTCGGGCGCGAACGTAAGGAGGTCGGGAAGGGGGTCATGGGAGCGATTGCCGGGGCGGGCGTGGGGAGCATCCTTGGCGGTATCCTCAGGCGCGATGGCGGTGAGATCGGGGATCGCATCGGGGATGCACTCGGTGGAGCGGCGGCCGGTGGCGCCTACGGCGCCTATGACGGATGGGAAGAGTCGCGTGAGGATCGGACGGCCTTTGCCTCACTCCTTGCCTCATGCGCACGGGATGTCGAGGGAGAACTGCAGGAGATTCTGGCTGCGCAGGAGGAGGCTCGCGAAGTGCTCAGGGAGCGGAGCCGTCAGAAACGCGCTGAACGAGACGAGGAGGAGGAAGAGGTCCGTAGCGATCTCGAAGATGTATTCGGCGACATTCTGGCCCTGCAGGAGGAGGTCGAGCTCCGTGAGGACGAGGGCCAATCGGTTTCAAAGGTCCAGAACCGCCTTGAACGAGCCGAACGCCTTTATCAGGAGGCCGAAGCGGCCTGTGAAGATAGCGATTTCCGGACTGCCCGGACAAAGATGAAGGCGGCGCGTTCGATGATCGAGGCGGCGCAACACATTCTCGAAGAGTGATCTGATCGGAAAAAAGGGTTATTTCTTTTTTATCGTTTCTTTTGCCGAATCTGCGATCTCGTTGATCGCCTTCTCCAGTTCGGCGCCGGCAGCCCGCGCCTTCTTCTCGATGTGATCGCGCCCTTCTTTCGTCCCGAAGAGGTGCTTTCCAAGGACCACAACGTCATTGATCGCCCTTTTCACCGATTGCGAGGCCCCGCTGACAAGTTCGTCAACCGAGGGTGCGGCCGTCTGGCTCTCCGCCTCCTCCTGGTCTGTCTGCGGTGCCTCCTGCTCCTCCGGGAGGGGTTCCTCGACCCATTTTCCCTGCTCAAAATGTCCGGTCATGCTAATAGGGAGATCTCTGTGGGTCGGTATAAATATCCTCGTGTGCGGGAATAGTCGGTGAGGAACCGGTCAGCGGTCGCCCGCCGCCCATGCCATCGTTTCCCGCAACCCCTCCTCGATTCCCCACCGTGCCTCCCAGCCGAGCACCTCCTTTGCCTTTGTCACGTCGGCCAGCGAGTGGCGGACGTCTCCTGCCCTGACCGGTCCATAGCGCACCTCGACCTCCTCTCCGGTGGCACGCATCATCGTGGCGGCGAGGGTGTTCAGGTCGGTCTGTTCTCCCCTGGCGATATTGAAGACGCCCCCGGCGCCTGACTCCATCGCCATGAGGTTTGCCTGCACGACATCCTTCACAAACACAAAGTCGCGGGTCTGCCCACCGTCACCGAAGATCGTGATCGGTTGTCCCTGCAGGATCCGGTCGGCAAAGATCGAGATCACTCCCGAATACTGGGATGAGGGATCCTGTCTGGGCCCGAAGACATTGAAGTAGCGGAGGCAGACGGTGGAAAGGCCGTAGAGCCGTGTAAAAACGCTTGCATAGTGCTCTCCAGCCAGTTTCTGGGCCGCATACGGGGAACAGAGGTGCGGCGGCATCTCCTCTGTCTTTGGGAGGGCAGGGTCCTCGCCATAGATCGCCGCCGTTGATGCCATCACCACCTTTTTCAGGCCGCAGTCACGTGCGGCGATAAGGACATTCAGGGTGCCGGTCAGGTTTGCGGCATGGGTGGTGAGGGGCTCCTCCACCGAGCGGGGCACCGAGGCGATCGCTGCCTGGTGAAAGACGCCATCCGCTCCTTTGAACGCCTCCTGTAACAGGTCCAGATCGGTGACACTCCCCTCGACGAATTCGCAGGGGATCCCGTCGAGATTCTGCCGGTGTCCCGCCGAAAGGTCGTCGATGATGATCACCTCGTGCTCGGCAAAGAGCGCCTCTGCAATATGGGAGCCGATAAAGCCCGCCCCACCGGTGACGATATAGCGCATTGGAATCTGTCTTCTACTGGGCGACATAGGATGATAGGACTACCGGTTTCCTTTCGGGCTCCTTCCGGCTGAAATCGTCTTCAAAGCGGACGATATCGTCCTCGGTGATATGTTCTCCGTTCTGAACTTCGATCACCTCCAGCGGGATAATGCCGGGGTTTTCCAGGCGATGACGCACACCGGCCGGAACATAGGTGCTCTCTCCGGGCCTGATAAAGGAGGTTTCGCCATTGTTCGAGACCAGTGCCGTCCCCCGCACCACCACCCAGTGCTCGCTCCGGTGGTGGTGGAGCTGGAGGGAGAGGCGGCGGCCGGGCAGGACGGTGATCCGTTTGATGCAGAAGGAGGGCCCCTCTTCGAGGACAGAATACGAGCCCCAGGGCCTATAAACGGTGGTGTGAAGATCGCAGCGCCCGTCGCCCTCTGCCCGCAGCGTGTTGACCACCTCCCCGACCCTCTGCGCCTCGGCCTTCGGGCAGACGAGGAGGACGTCTCTGGTGTCGACGATCGCCATCTCCGAGACGCCGATTGTGGCCACGAGGCGGTTTGAGAAGACGAGGTTGTTCTTCCCGTCAATCCCGAGATATTCTCCATGGACGGTGTTGCCGTTTGAATCGGAGGGGAGCACGGTCGACAGGGCATCGAAACTTCCCACATCGCTCCACATGCAGGGCAATGGGACAACAGCCGCATGGTCTGTCCGTTCCATCAGGCCATAATCGATCGAGATCGCCGGGGTCAACCGGTAGGCCTCGTCAACCGGACGTTCGAAGGCGGCGGCGACGTCCGGTGAGCACCTCCGACACTCGCTGAAGAGAAGGTGGGCCGAAAAGAGGAACATGCCTGCATTCCAGAAACACCCGTCGGCGATGAACTGCTGTGCTGTTTCCTGATCCGGTTTTTCGGTGAAGCGCCCCACACGATAACCGCCGGGAACCTCTTCTGCCGGCTGGATGTAGCCGTAGCCGGTATGCGGTGAGGACGGCACAATCCCGAAGGCGACGAGATGATCCTGTGAGAGATGTTCTGCTCTCTTCAGAGCATGGATATACGCATCGCCCTCCTCGATGAGGTGGTCAGACGGGAGGACGGCGACCCTTGTATCCTCATCCCCATCCATCAGGGAATTGACGCCAAAGAGAACAGCCGGAAGGGTGCTCTTCGCTGTGGGTTCGACAAGAATCCGCCCCTTCATGCCGATGCCCGCCATCTGATCCGCTGCAAGAAATCGGTGGGCATTGCTCGTGACAACGGCAATCTCGTCGGGATCTGATGTGAGGAGTGCGCGTCGAACGGTCTTCTGAAAGAGCGATTCACCGTCGAAATACTGGAGATATTGCTTCGGAAAATGCGAGCGGCTCAATGGAAAGAGTCGTGTCCCGCTTCCCCCTGCGAGAATGAGTGTCTTCATACCGTCCCCCGGTGCACACGGGCGCACCGGAGAACAGATCCGGGACTTGATATATAAACATTTTGTGTGATCAGGCGGCCTTCACACACACTGCGTCAAGAACACCCCTGTTCAGGGTGAACGTACTCTGTTCGGTGTCGATCGGTGAGTCCAGTCTGATCACGTCCTCTCTGTCTCCAATTGAGAGGATGACCGAATCCGGTTCAAACTGTACTGCAGCATCATGCCAGGACGGCACCCGGGCGGTGATATACACACAGGAATCGGATTCTGTCATCTCGTACTCGATCTGCCGCTGCACCGGTGTGGGCGTGCCGGATGCGATGATGGTGCATCCGATGATCCGGGGCGGTTCGTTCTCTCCTTCGAAGGACTCTTCCAGGATCCGGAGAAAGTTTCTGATTATCTCGTCAAAGGGGCTGTTCGGCATAGAGACCACGCAACATATACTGGTTTCCGTTCTGTTCGACGATTCCCTTCCTGATGAGATCCTCAAGCATCCGCTCCACCGGTCCGGCATCCATGCCCATGACCTCCTCGAGGTCGCGCCGTGTCAGGGTGCAGTGGGCAAGGGCGAGGACCAGGTCCATCTCTGATTCGTCGGAGAGGATCTCCCGGCTATAGCGGACGATGTCGTTCATCTTGGTGTCGATCTCCCGCTCGATCTCCTCAAGGCGAGCGATCAACGAGTCGCGCGTCCTGATCATCCTCGAGAGCATGGAGAGTGCGGCCAGATACCGCGTCTCCCGCGTGACCGCCGGGGAAGGCAGTGGGGCGGCATCATCCTCGCCGAACCGGACATCAATCCTGATCTCCCGCGTGAGACAGTAATATTTTCGTCGGCGATCGTCATGGAAGGACGCGAGGATTCGCTCGTGCTCCATCATCTGGAGGTGCTCGATCACCGCCTTGGGCGAGATCGTCAGTTTATCCGAGATCTCGGTGACAAAACAGGGTTTCTGCCTGAGAAGCTCGATGATTCGCCGGCGATTTCGGTTGCCGAGGATGTCAAGGAGGCGTGAGGTCTCGCCGTTATCAAACATCTTTACCTGACGTTAGTGATGATCGAATAAAAAAGTTGTGTGTCAGCCCATCAACCGGTAGTTTGGCGCCTCGTCGGTGATGAGAATATTGTGCGGGTGCGACTCGCCCATGCCTGCGGCAGTTATGCGGACGAAATGTCCGTTTTTGCGCAGGTCATCGACCGTCGCCGAACCGGTATATCCCATTGAGGACTTGAGTCCGCCCACGAGCTGATAGACGACATCTGCAACGTTTCCGACGTACGGGATCGCTCCCTCAACGCCTTCGGGGACATACTTTGTCCTGCCGATCCCTTTCTTCTGGAAATAGCGGTCCGAAGACTCGCCGCCGCTCATCACGCCCAGGGAGCCCATGCCGCGGTACTGTTTGTATTTCCGTCCCTGGATGGCAATGACGCGCCCGGGGGCCTCATCGGTCCCGGCGAGGAGGCTTCCCATCATCACCGAGGTGGCGCCGGCTGCAATCGCCTTGGCAATATCTCCGGAGTAGCGGACGCCGCCATCGGCAATCACGGGGATGCCGAGGGGTGAGGCGACCTCGGCGACCGATGCGATCGCCGTCACCTGCGGGACACCGACACCTGCCACAATGCGTGTTGTGCAGATGGAACCCGGTCCGATACCGACCTTCAGGCCGTCTACATAATCCGAAAGCTCTGTGGCGGCGGCGGCGGTGGCGATGTTGCCCGCCACCACATCCGCCCTGACGCTCCCTTTGATCTCGCTGACCGCCTTTACCACATTGAGGTTGTGGCCATGGGCGCAGTCCACCACGAGGGCATCGACACCTGCCTCATCGAGCATCATGGCGCGATCGAAGTCGAAGGGGCCGACAGCGGCTGCAACCCGCAGACTCCCGGATTGATCGCGGTTGGCCTGCGGATAGGAGCGTTTCTCCAGGATGTCCTGCATCGTGATGATCCCGAGCAGGCGCTGGTCGCCGTTGGTGACCGGGAGACGCTCGACCTTGTTGGCGTACATTGTCTCGAGCGCCGCCTCGGCGGTGACGTCCTCGCGGGCGGTGATCGGTGACTGGGTCATGATCGTCCGGATCGGTTCTTTTCCCCGGCGGTGGACGATTGCCCTGATATCCCGTCTGGACACGATGCCGATGAGGCGGTCATCCTCGATGACCGGGACGCCGCCGATACCGTACTTGTTCATCATCTCCTCGACTTCGGCGAGGGTGGCGTCCGGCCCGACCTTCAGCACGTCGCGCTCGATAAGATCCTCGGCACGCTTGACGCGGACCACCTCGTCCACCTCGCGCTCCGGGTGCATGTTGCGGTGGATGACGCCGAGACCGCCGAGACGGGCAAGGGCAATCGCCATCTCCCCTTCGGTCACGGTGTCCATGGCGGATGAGACGATCGGGATATTGAGCGGGATGCGCCGTGAGAAGATCGTATGAACATCGGCGTCGTTGGGTTCGACCGTTGAGGCTGCGGGGACGAGGAGGACGTCATCAAAGGTGAGGGCTGTCGGAATAGTGAGTTTTTCCGTGAACATCGCCCTCACCTGATCATGGCCATTGCCTTTTCCACCAGTTCGGGCCTGATGGTGCAACTCCGATCGCCACCGCAGACCATGCCCCTGACACCGATGATCTCGGGATCGATTGATCTGAGGGCGTTGAGATCTTCGAATGTCAGCGATCCGGCAAGGGCGGTGTCAAGGCCGCGCCGCCTGTTCTCGGCGGTATAGGCAGCGAGCATTTCGGTATCCATGAAGGAGAAAGTGCTCTTCCCGTCTTTCATGCCCGTGTCGATCATTGCCACGTCGGCACCCGCCTCGGCAGCTGCTTCTGCGGCTTCGAAGGGGGAGATGGTGCCAAGACGTTCATAGTCTGAATAGGCAGCGATGACAACGATTTTTTCAGGGAATTCATCTTTGACCGCTTTTACAACGGCCTGTGAGAGTTCAAAGGCCTTTTCCTTGCCATCGAACATCAATCCGACTTTAATATAGTCAGCACCGGAGCATGCCGCGCCATATGCAGCAAGAGCGGCTCCTCCGGGTTTATAGTCAAAATCTCCGATGGCAGCACTGACCGGTTTTCCTGCAAGCTCCTTGATGGCGCGTATCACCCATGGGAAGTTGGCCCCGAGGGATCCCTCGGACGGCTTTTTCACATCGATGATGTCTGCTGCGAGTGCGGACCGGGCCTCTTCGATACTGCTCGGGCTGACCAATAATCGCATAGGAATTAATGATCCTGAATACTAATAGTGATTGCGTTGATCCCATGGAATGTATCCTTGCTATGGACCTGAAATCCGGTTTTGTCGTTCACGGGGCGAAAGGAAAGCGTGAAACCTATGCTCCGCTCGACTGGGGGTTGGCCGGGTCGGCAGAACCGATTGCATATGTCGAGGAGATGCGGCCCCGCAATATTTACATCGCCGATCTCGATCGAATTGAGGGTGTCGGAGATCATGATGATCAGATCCGCCGGATTGCCGCCATAACAGAACGTTGTTATGTGGACCGGGGATGCCGTTCACCTGCTGACCTGCTGGACGATGTGGTGAACGTGATCGGGACCGAGACGGCAGGGGACGATCTTGCCGGGTATGGCGGTTGTTTCCTTTCTATAGATGTCATGGACGGGCGCGTGATCCCCTCCGGGCGCACGCCGCGAGATGTCCTGGAGGAGGCCGATGCTCTCCCGTTTGCCGGGTGTATTCTCCTCCATATTTCTGGTGTGGGTACCGGGTGTGGACTGCCCGATGATCTTGAAGACCTCAGGTCCGCCTATTCTGGGCGTCTCTTCTGGGGTGGAGGTGTGGCAGGTGTGCGCCATCTGGATATGCTCGAGGGTGCCGGCTTTGACGGCGCCATCGTGGCGACGGGGGTCCACCGGGGCACAATACCTCTGGAATGGGTCAGGGAGGGACGGACATGCTGATCACGATCGAGGGAATTGATGGAAGCGGGAAGAGCACGCTGGTTGCCGGACTGGAGCGCGCCCTTGCCGATCTCTCTCCGCTCATCACGCGCGAACCCGGTGCCACCTGGGTCGGGGAGGCGGTCCGCCGCTCGATTGCAGAGAACACCGATCCGATCACCGAGTGCCTTCTCTTCGTTGCCGATCATGCCGCACATCTGGCGCATGTCGTGCGCCCCGCGCTGGAGGCGGGGCGGATCGTCATCTCGGACCGATATTCCGACTCGCGCTATGCCTATCAGGGGGTGACGCTCGATGGTCTGTTCCCTGATCCTGTGGGTTGGTTGCGGAGGATCCATGAACCCTTTACCATTTCTCCGGATCTCACGTTTCTCTGTGTGTTGCCGGTGGATGAGGCAGAAACCCGGCTGAAAACGCACCGGGAGCATTTTGAAAATGGATGTGTTCTTGAACAGGTCCAGAGGAATTACCTGTCCTTTGCCGAAGCCGAACCCGGTCGGTTTGTTCTTGTTGATGCGATGCTTCCGGCCCCGGATGTCTGTGGGTTTGTGGCCGACGAGATCAGGCGCAGGGTCTGTGATTGATGTTCTCTGGTATGCCGTGCGCCTTGTCTCATCAGGGGGTGTGCCCGCAGTGTCGGGAGTGATATATTCAGGGGGTCGGATCCCTCCTGTGATCGCAACCTATATCTGTTGAAGGGTGCCACATTAGTAGCACACGGGGGCAACAGGGACCATTCGTCACTCGACTGGTCTGTTTGTGGTTGTGATGGTTGTATTCCTGGCTTCTCCGTCCTTTCCGGGGCGGAGTGGTAAGGTATATAACGCATTGCGCCCAA
>NZ_PGCL01000008.1 GCF_004297185.1 Methanofollis fontis | reverse complement strand
CCAAGGACGAGACCGAGGAGGTTGCGTTCACCCTCGTCCAGCAGCTCGGAACATTGCAGATCAACTCCACGCCGGCAGGAGCGGCGGTATACCTGAACGGCACCGCAACCGGTGACCTCACGAACGCAACCCTCGCAGACAAACCGGTCGGGACCTACAATGTGACGGTTGAACTGGACGGATACGATCCGGCAACGGAGATCGTCACCCTCACAAAGGATGAGACAGAAGATGTGAGTTTCACGCTTATGCAGCAGGTGGGAACGCTGCAGGTGAACTCTGTGCCTTCCGGAGCGGCGGTCTACCTGAACGGCACCGCAACCGGAGACCTCACGAACGCTACCCTCACAGACAAACCGGTCGGGACCTACAATGTGACGGTTGAACTGGACGGATACGATCCGGCAACGGAGATCGTCACCCTCACAAAGGATGAGACAGAAGATGTGAGTTTCACGCTTATGCAGCAGGTGGGAACGCTGCAGGTGAACTCTGTGCCTTCCGGAGCGGCGGTCTACCTGAACGGCACCGCAACCGGAGACCTCACGAACGCTACCCTCACAGACAAACCGGTCGGGACCTACAATGTCACGGTTGAACTGGACGGATACGACCCGGCAACGGAAATCGTCACCCTCTCCAAGGACGAGACCGAGGACGTGAGTTTCACCCTGGTGCAGCAGCTCGGGACATTGCAGATCAACTCCACACCGGCGGGAGCCAGTGTCTACCTGAATGGCACCGCAACCGGTGACCTCACGAACGTCACCCTCGCAGACAAACCGGTCGGGACCTACAATGTGACGGTTGAACTGGACGGATACGACCCGGCAACCGAGATTGTCACCCTCTCCAAGGACGAAACCGAGGAGGTTGCATTCACCCTCGTGCAGCAGCTCGGGACACTGCAGATCAACTCCACGCCCTCCGGAGCGGCGGTCTATCTCAACGGAACCGCAACCGGTGACCTCACGAATGCCACCCTCGCAGACAAACCCGTAGGGACCTATAATGTCACCGTCCTGAAGGACGGATACGACCCGGCGACAGAGATCGTCACCCTCTCCAAGGACGAGACCGAGGATGTCTCCTTTACCCTCGTGCAGCAGCTCGGGATATTGCAGATCAACTCCACTCCCTGGGGAGCGGCGGTCTACCTCAACGGCACCGCGACCGGCGACCTCACGAACGTCACCCTCGCAGACAAACCGGTCGGGACCTACAACGTCACCGTTGAACTGGAGGGATACGACCCGGCAACCGAGATCGTCACCCTCTCCAAGGACGAGACCGAGGAAGTCTCCTTTACGCTCGTCCAGCAGCTCGGAACATTGCAGATCAACTCCACTCCCTCGGGGGCAGCGGTATATCTCAATGGCACTGATACGGGAGACCTCACGAACGCCACCCTCGCAGACAAACCGGTCGGGACCTACAATGTCACCGTCGAGTTGAATGGATACGATCCGGCGACAGAGGTCGTCACCCTCTCCAAGGACGAGACCGAGGACGTGAGTTTCACCCTGGTGCAGCAGCTCGGGATATTGCAGATCAACTCCACTCCCTCCGGAGCGGCGGTATATCTCAACGGAACTGCAACCGGTGACCTCACGAACGTCACCCTCGCAGACAAACCGGTCGGGACCTACAATGTGACGGTTGAACTGGACGGATACGACCCGGCAACGGAAGTCGTCACCCTCTCCAAGGACGAAACCGAGGAGGTTGCATTCACCCTCGTGCAGCAGCTCGGGACACTGCAGATCAACTCCACGCCCTCCGGAGCGGCGGTCTATCTCAACGGAACCGCAACCGGGGACCTCACGAACGCCACCCTCACAGACAAACCGGTCGGGACGTATAATGTCACCGTTGAACTGGAGGGATACGATCCGGCAACGGAGATCGTCACCCTCTCCAAGGACGAGACCGAAGAGGTCTCCTTTACGCTCGTCCAGCAGCTCGGGACATTGCAGATCAACTCCACTCCCTCGGGGGCAGCGGTATATCTCAATGGCACTGTTACGGGCGACCTCACGAACGCAACCCTGGCAGACAAACCGGTCGGGACCTACAATGTCACCGTTGAACTGGTGGGATACGATCCGGCAACAGAGATTGTCACCCTCACGAAAGACGAAACCGAGGATGTCTCCTTTACGCTCGTCCAGCAGCTCGGGACACTCCAGATCAACTCCACTCCGGCAGGAGCCAGCGTCTATCTGAACGGAACGGCCACGGGAGACCTCACGAACGTCACCCTGGCAGACAAACCAGTCGGGACCTACAACGTCACCGTCGAAAAGGAGGGTTACGACGCCCAGAGCAGGATTGTAACCCTCTCGAAGGACGAGACCGAACTCGTCGCATTCACCCTTGTTGGCCAGACAGGCACACTGCAGGTGAACTCCACACCAACAGGCGCCCGGATCTCACTGAACGGCACTGAAACCGGCGAAATCACAAACTTCACCTTCGCAGACAAACCGGTCGGAGCCTACAACGTCACCGTCGAAAAGGAGGGATACGACCCGGCGACCGAGATCGTCACCCTCTCCAAGGACGAGACCGAGGACGTGAGTTTCACCCTGGTGCAGCAGCTCGGGATATTGCAGATCAACTCCACTCCCTCCGGAGCGGCGGTCTACCTGAACGGCACTGCTACAGGCGACCTCACGAATGCCACCCTCGCAGACAAACCGGTCGGCACCTACAATGTAACGGTTGAACTGGACGGATACGACCCGGCAACGGAGATCGTCACCCTCTCCAAGGACGAGACCGAGGAGGTCTCCTTTACGCTCGTCCAGCAGCTCGGGACGTTGCAGATCAACTCTACTCCCTCCGGAGCGGCGGTATATCTGAACGGAACGGCCACGGGAGACCTCACGAACGCTACCCTCGAAGACAAACCGGTCGGGACCTACAACGTCACGGTTGAACTGGACGGATACGACCCGGCAACGGAGATCGTCACCCTCTCCAAGGACGAGACCGAGGAGGTCGCATTCACCCTCGTGCAGCAGCTCGGAACATTGCAGATCAACTCCACTCCGGCAGGAGCGGCGGTCTACCTGAACGGCACCGCAACCGGGGACCTCACGAACGCAACCCTCGAAGACAAACCGGTCGGGACCTACAATGTCACCGTCCTGAAGGACGGATACGATCCGGCGACAGAGGTCGTCACCCTCACCAAGGACGAGACCGAGGACGTGAGTTTCACCCTGGTGCAGCAGCTCGGGACACTGCAGATCAACTCCACGCCCTCGGGAGCGGCGGTTTACCTGAACGGCACCGCAACCGGAGACCTCACGAATGCCACCCTCGAAGACAAACCGGTCGGGACCTACAATGTGACGGTTGAACTGAACGGGTATGACCCGGCAACGGAGATCGTCACTCTCACCAAGGACGAGACCGAGGATGTCTCCTTTACGCTCGTCCAGCAGCTCGGGACGTTGCAGATCAACTCCACGCCGGTGGGAGCAGCGGTTTACCTGAATGGAACCGCAACCGGAGACCTCACAAACGCCACCCTCGCAGACAAACCGGTCGGGACCTACAATGTCACCGTGGAGCTGGACGGATACGATCCGGCGACAGAGGTCGTCACTCTCACCAAGGACGAGACCGAGGAGGTCTCCTTTACGCTCGTGCAGCAGCTCGGGACATTGCAGATCAACTCCACACCGGCGGGAGCGGCGGTTTACCTGAACGGCACCGCAACCGGCGACCTCACGAACGCTACCCTCGCAGACAAACCCGTCGGGACCTACAACGTCACGGTTGAACTGGACGGATACGATCCGGCAACGGAGATCGTCACTCTCACCAAGGACGAGACCGAGGATGTCTCCTTTACGCTCGTGCAGCAGCTCGGGACGTTGCAGATCAACTCTACTCCCTCCGGAGCGGCGGTATATCTGAACGGAACGGCCACGGGAGACCTCACGAACGCTACCCTCGAAGACAAACCGGTCGGGACCTACAACGTCACGGTTGAACTGGACGGATACGACCCGGCGACAGAGGTCGTCACCCTCACGAAGGACGAGACCGAGGATGTCTCCTTTACCCTCGTCCAGCAGCTCGGGACATTGCAGATCAACTCCACTCCCTCGGGGGCAGCGGTATACCTGAACGGCACCGCAACCGGCGACCTCACGAACGCCACCCTCGAAGACAAACCGGTCGGGATCTACAATGTCACCGTCGAGTTGAATGGATACGATCCGGCGACAGAGATCGTCACCCTCTCGAAGGACGAGACCGAGGATGTCTCCTTTACGCTCGTCCAGCAGCTCGGGACACTCCAGATCAACTCCACCCCGGCAGGAGCAGCGGTCTACCTGAACGGCACTGATACGGGAGACCTCACGAACGCCACCCTGGCAGACAAACCGGTCGGGACCTACAACGTCACCGTCGAAAAGGAGGGATACGACGCCCAGAGCAGGATTGTAACCCTCTCGAAGGACGAAACCGAACTCGTCGCATTCACCCTTGTTGGCCAGACGGGCACACTGCAGGTGAACTCCACACCAGCAGGTGCCAGGATATCACTGAACGGCACTGAAACCGGCGAAATCACGAACTTCACCTTCGCTGATCAGCCCGTCGGAGCCTACAACGTCACCGTCGAAAAGGAGGGATACGACGCCCAGAGCAGGATTGTAACCCTCTCGAAGGACGAGACCGAACTCGTCGCATTCACCCTTGTGGGCCAGACGGGCACACTGCAGGTGAACTCCACACCAGCAGGTGCCAGGATATCACTGAACGGCACTGAAACCGGTGAAAGCACGAACTTCACCTTCGCTGATCAGCCCGTCGGAACCTACAACGTCACCGTCGAAAAGGAGGGATACGACGCCCAGAGCAGGATTGTAACCCTCTCGAAGGACGAGACCGAACTCGTCGCATTCACCCTTGTGGGCCAGACGGGCACACTGCAGGTGAACTCCACACCAGCAGGTGCCAGGATATCACTGAACGGCACTGAAACCGGTGAAAGCACGAACTTCACCTTCGCTGATCAGCCCGTCGGAACCTACAACGTCACCGTCGAAAAGGAGGGATACGACGCCCAGAGCAGGATTGTAACCCTCTCGAAGGACGAGACCGAACTCGTCGCATTCACCCTTGTGGGCCAGACGGGCACACTGCAGGTGAACTCCACACCAGCCGGTGCCCGGATATCACTGAACGGCACTGAAACCGGTGAAAGCACGAACTTCACCTTCGCTGATCAGCCCGTCGGAACCTACAATGTCACCGTCGAAAAGGAGGGATACGACGCCCAGAGCAGGATTGTAACCCTCTCTAGGGACGAAACCGAACTCGTCGACTTCACCCTTGTTGGCCAGACAGGCACACTGCAGGTGAACTCCACACCAGCCGGTGCCCGGATCTCACTGAACGGCACCGAAACCGGTGAAATCACAAACTTCACCTTCGCTGATCAGCCCGTCGGAACCTACAATGTCACCGTCGAAAAGGAGGGATACGATGCCCAGAGCAGGATTGCGACCGTAACCGTCGGCACCATTGAAACGGTGGACTTCACCCTCATATCACACCCCGGTGCCATCCGCGTCGGTTCCAGTCCGGCGAACGCCACCATCTGGCTGGACGGCGAGAACACCGGTCAGCTCACGAACACCACCCTCACCGGTATCGCCGCCGGCACTCACACGGTCACCGTCGAGAAACCCGGTTACCTGCGCCCGACAAACCGGAGCGTGACGGTCGTGCCGGATGAGGAGAGTGAGGTCTTCTTTACCCTCACACAGGAGAGCGGCTCGATCCATGTCACCTCCTCACCAGACGAAGCATGGATCTGGCTGGACGGCTGCAACACCACTGCCCTCACGAACACCACGCTCCCTGACATCCCGGTCGGCAGTCACACGCTCACCGTCGAGAAAGCCGGCTACAACCCGTCATCCGCCCGATCCATAGAGGTCGCCACAGACGAGACAGCAGAGGTCTCTTTCACCCTCACCCCGGTCGGAACCGCACCGGTGGCCGCGTTCACCGCCACACCCCTCTCGGGTGACGCACCGTTGCAGGTGACCTTCACCGACACCTCTACCGACGGCCCTGAGACCTGGAACTGGACATTTGGTGACGGAAATGTCTCTGATGAGAGGAACCCGCTCCACACCTACACAGAGGAGGGGACCTACACCGTCTCCCTCACCGTTGCAAACGGCTATGGACAGGACACCCTCACCAGGGAAGACTACATCGTCGTGAGCAGCACACCTGCCATTACGCTCACCGCTCCCACCGGCAGACTCCCGGCAAACGAGAGCGGCGAATTCCCGGTGACCGCCGAAGGACTCGATGCCACGACCGCCCTCGCCTTCACCATCGGCTATGACCCGGCACTCATCACCGTGGACAGCGCCGCTCCGACCCCCCTCACCGAGGCGGCGGTCTTCGATGCCACGATTGACAACACCAACGGCCGTGTCTCCATTGCCATCGCCGACGGCTCCGGCATCACCGCCGAAGGCACTGCTGCGGTTGCAAACATCACCTTCCGGTCCGCACCCGCAATCGAAGGCCTCCGGCAGACCGCCACTCTCGCCATCACGGACGCCACCGCCCACACCGCCGACCACGAATCGCCGGTCATCCGTGAGAACGGCGCCATCGCCGTCGAGGCTCGAACCGCCGTGGACGCACCCTCGGGGGCACTGCCGGTCGAATCGTCGAAATACCTGACCGTCACGGCAGCAGGGCTCAATGAGGTCACCGACCTCTCCTTCATCATGGAGTACAACCGCACGGTCATGACGGTGACCGATATCCGGGCCAATGCCACCATGCCGGGCCTCAACGTCTCCTCCGATATCAGGAACGCAAACGGCTGGCTCCAGGTCAGTGCAGCCGCCCCGGACGCCATCACGAGCGAGGACGTCGTCTCCCTCATCGACCTGCAGGTGCACTCGAACGGTCTGCCCTGTGAACGCCAGCTCCGGCTTATCAATCCACAGTGGACTCGAGAGAATGCCACCTACCAGTTCGACGACATGCGGCCCGGTTACATCACCATCACACCGGTGCCGACCGCCCTCAATGACACCCGGCCCGTCACGGTTTCGAACATGACCTTCGACGATGCCACGCAGGAGGTCGCCATCAACCTCACCGCAAACCGGAACGCCACCATCACCGACGACAACACCACCATCTGTGTCCGCAACCCCGGCATCGACATCACCATCCGCACCGCAGGCCTGGAGAACCGTTCCTCGGAATGGACCGGTGAGTGCACCGGTGCCTCGATCGGCAATATCACGAATGCCGTTGACCTCAGCGGCGACGTGGGCGCGGTCACGACCGGCATCAGTGCAAACATCTCCGGCGCCCTCTCCGGCCTGACCGACCCGGACACCCGCCTCAATGTCACGATCACCCGTGGTGCCGTGAACGAGACGATGGGCCGACTCTTCCAGCTCGCCGTCAGCGAATCTGAAGGCGCGGAACTCGAAGAAGTGGCCTATACGATGGAGATCAACAAATCCAAGTTCGGGAACATCACGGTCTCCGATGCGATCATCGTGATGAGCGCCTCCGCCGCCTATGTGGATGCATGGGGCGGGGCGGACAGTTTCACCATCCTCAGCCTCGCCGCCGACGGTACGGTCACCCACCTCGAGACGACCTACACCTATGCCGACGGCATCTACACCTTCACCGCCCTCTCGCCGGATGGTTTCTCCTACAAGGCGCTTGTGGCGTACACCGTCTACGAAGATCCGGTGGCACGCTTCTCCGCCACCCCGCTCGCAGGGTCCGCACCGCTCATGGTGCAGTTCTATGACTACTCGGACGGCCATCCCGAGACCTGGCACTGGGACTTCGGCGACGGGCAGACCTCGACCCAGCAGAACCCGGTCCACACCTACACGGCCGTCGGCACCTATGACGTCGCTCTCTCGATCACGAACCCGGCAGGAGAGGACACGGCAGAAGAGATGGACTACATCACCGTCACCAACCTGATGACGGTCGATTTCACCGCAACACCGCTCTCCGGCTCTGCCCCGCTGATGGTCAGGTTCACCGACCGGACCACCGGCACGCCGACCTCATGGCTCTGGGACTTCGGCGACAGGCAGACCTCAACCGAACAGAACCCGGTGCATATCTACCAGGGTTCGGGCCCATACACGGTCTCCCTGACGGCCACGAACGCATATGGCACCATTACTGCCGAAAAACAGCGGTTCATCACTGTCTCGTATCCGAACGATAACGATGACAGCGATATGCCGACACCAACGCCGACGATAACGCCGACACCCACACCGGTCCAGACCACACCTGCACCTACGCCGGAACCGACGGTGACCCACCCCGCCTCAACATCTGTGGAGGGAGTGGAGTTTATCACGACGGCAGACCTGCCGCTCGGGACCGGCGGCGAGGTGGAGAGACCGGTGATTGTGTGGGCGGATGACCATACCGCCTGCCTCTCCATCGAGGTCGGAGTGACGGCACGCGATGCGTCCGGCAGGCCGGTTGACGCGATCCGTATCGTCGCCGTGCCCACAACCGACCTCCCGGCTGCCGCTGGAATCGGGGCGGTTGAGCACCCGCAGGCAATCTCCGCCTATGAGTGTACCCCTGATGGAACGACCTTCTCACCGGACATCGCCCTCACATTCATTCTTTCAGAGGACGAATGGAAGAAATTCGGACCCAGTGCAGAGGTCGGGTGGCTCAACACCTCAAGCAACGAATGGGAGCGCATCGCCGGAGAGATCGATGAGAGTCAGAGGACAATCACGGTCCATATCGATCATTTCAGCACCTACGCACTCTTCGGAGACGAACAGCCATATCTGACCGTGGTACCGGAGATCACCGGGACATCGCCAGACAGATCAGAGGGGATGTCGCTCTGGTTCGGGGCGGTGATCATCATCGTTCTGATTGTCGCCGGCGTCCTGTACTTCAGAAGAAGAAATGAAGAATGAATATCCCCGGAAGGGGAAAACCGGCAATCACCCTATTTTTAGTATCGATTCTCCAGGACAGAGTTCTGACACTGCACAGGGACACCACCCCTGACAGGTGCACCATTCGATCATCGGTCACACAGATGAACCGGTGTGAACCCCGCCCCATTTCCAGAGGATTCTGATACCGGGAAAAGTAAAAAAGCCTGAGAACCCCGAAAAACCACATCAGAGCCCGAACGCCTCGTTATTAATCAGGCATGGCGGCGCACACAGAATTGTTCTTTATATAGCCGTAGCAGATACGAAAGATCTGTTCCAGATATTCATCGTTTACGTGGACGATGCCCTCATTCACCGGCATGCGTTTCAGGAGTCGGCATAACTCATTTTCAAGGGCAGGATCATCAACGGATGAGATTTTGGAGAGGACTTCAAAGAGATACTGGTCAATAACAATGTATTTTACATCACGGTCGCACCGCATCGCAACAACACACTCATCACTGCACAGGGAAGGCATCTCAGTTCAGCGGGATATTATACTGCAATGCGACATATAAGCATCTCAAAATATAAAAAATGAAAATTTAAAAAATTGGTTTTTATTTCAATTTAGACGACATTATCGGCAAAGACCCCTCAAAAAATGATGGAGATGGGAGTGGCGGGTGCCTCCCCCCTCACGCTGCACCTAGCTGCAGCCGCTCCAACCGCAATTCTTGCAGATGCCCTGGTTGCACCCCTCGCCGAAATCGAGTTCGGCGCCGCACTCAGGGCAGAGATTCTTCTTCTTGCCGGTGACGTCGGTGATCTCCCAGGTGTCCAGGGTGGTGATCGTCTGCTTCGACGCCGCAAGGTCGATGCACCTGCCGACGACATCGGCACAGGAGAGGCCCTCAGAGGCGGGGTTCTTCAGGGCCGATATGCAGTTCACCTTTGCGAACTGCTTGACAAACTTCTGATAGGGAACGCCGTTCTGGAGACCGGTGGAGATCGCACGGCCGAGGGCATTGGAGTTCGCCTCGCAGCCCCCGCTCCCGACGGTCCTGATAAACACCTCCCACGGGCGGTCACCGAGGAGGTTGACGGTGATATAGAGGCGGCAGCACCCCGACTGGCAGAGATAGGTCCGCCCTGCCAGCTCCTTCGGGCGGGTGGTCGGTTTTTCTTCGGGTTTTTCCGCCGGTTTCTTCTCCTTCAGGGCGAGCACCACGTCCTCGCGGCTGCCCGTCCGGTAGATGGTCATCCCCTTGAGACCGCTCCGCCATGCCATCAGCACCGCCTCGCCGATCTCCTCGCGGGTGGCGGCATTGGGCATGTTGATCGTCTTGGATATGGAGGCATGCACATGACGCTGGAAGACTGCCTGCATGCGCACATGGTCGCGCCAGTCGATATCGAGGGCGGTCTGGAAGAGGCGCCTGAAGGAGACCGGAAGCCACCCGATGTCCCGCACCGTCCCGGTCTCGTGGACATGGTCGATCACCGCCTGCACCCGCTCTTCGACCTCATCGCTGCCGAGTCCGAGCGCACCGACCACTCTTCTGAGTTCGGCCTCGAAGATCGGGTGGAGCATCACGAAGGTCTTGCCGACGGTGTTTTTCCGGGTATAGGCATAGGAGAAGACCGGTTCGACCCCGCTCGAACACCCGGCAAGCAGGGATATGGTGCCGGTCGGGGCGATGGTGGTGAGGGCGGCGTTGCGCATCCCATACTCACCCCAGACACTCCCCTCAAATGCCGGAAAGACGCCTCTCTCCCCGGCAAGGACGTGCGACTCCTCGACCGCCGTATCGTTTACCAGGGCCATCACCCGCTCGCAGAGGCGGCGCCCTTCCTCTGCGTCGTAGGGAAGACCAAGCATCAGCAGGGCGTCGTGGACACCCATCAGCCCGAGACCGACCTTCCTGGTCTTTCCGGTCGCCTCCTCGATCTGCGGGATCGGGAAGACGTTGTTGTCGATGACGGCGTCCAGGAAACGCACCGCCATGCGGACGGTCCGCTTCAAACTCTCTTCATCGATGGCAGATCCTGAAACAAACTTCGAAAGATTGATCGATCCCAGAACGCAGGACTCGAATGGGAGAAGCGGCTGTTCGCCGCAAGGATTGGTCGTATCAATATCGCCCAGCTGCGGCGTCGGGTTCTTCCGGTTGATCTCGTCGTAGAAGAGGACACCGGGCTCGCCGTTCCGCCAGATGCCATCGATGATGCCGTTCCAGATGGCGCCGACCGTGATCTCCTCGTCCGTGTAGGGGTGGGTGATCCACACCTTGCCCATCTGGCCGGATTCCACGAACTCCATGAAGCGGTCGTTGACCATCACCGAGATGTTGAAGTTCGAGAGTTCGCCCTCCACATTCTTCGCATGGATGAAACGGAGGACGTCGGGATGCCAGACATTCAGGATGCCCATGTTCGCCCCGCGCCGCCGCCCGCCCTGCTTGATCACATCGGTGGCGGCGTTGAAGACCTTCATGAACGAGATCGGGCCGGATGCCACGCCGTCGGTGGACTGGACGGGCGCGCCCTCAGGACGGATCTTTGAGAAGTTGTAGCCGGTGCCGCCCCCGCTCTTGTGGATCAGCGCCCCCCATTCGAGGGCATGGAAGATCTCCGGGATCGAGTCGCCGACATACAGGGTGAAACAGGCCGAGAGCTGCCCGATCTCGGTGCCGGCATTCATCAGGGTGGGGGAGTTGGGGAGGAAGCGGAGGGAGTGCATCGCCTCATAATACTCCTGGCGCTCGCCCTCGTTCCGCGCAAGCGCTACAGCCACGCGGTGGCAGATATCTTCAAACGTTTTCTCGCCCTTGCGGAGGTACCGGGCCGCAAGGATGCTGTCAACTACTGAATCAGTCATTGTGGTGCACCATAAAACATGAATCGGGGAGTGATCTCTACCATCAGATTGGCGTGATCCGTTATACCAGTTTCACTGTTCTTCAAGCCAGTCATCGATCAGCGCCCGTGAAATGCTTGCCCTGCCCGGGAGATCAGGGAGGGAGTCGGCCGTGAACCACGCGGCCTCCTCCACCTCCACGCCATCCGGGCGGACCTCGCCGCCGGCATAGTCTGCGGTAAACCCGATCATCAGGGAGTGGGGGAAGGGCCAGGGCTGGCTGCCGAAGTAGCGGAGATTGGCAACGGAAATGCCGGTCTCCTCCGCCACCTCCCTCTGTACGGCATGCTCGAGTGTCTCCCCGGGTTCGACGAAACCGGCGATCACCGAATACCGTCCCCGGGGAAAACCGGGGGAGCGGGCAAGCAGGATCCGATCCCCCCGCACCACCCGGACGATCACAGCCGGCGAGAGGACGGGATAGACGACCAGACCGCAGGATGGGCAGACACGGGCGATCTCGTCCTCCTTCATTCTGGTTTCAGTGCCGCACCGCCCGCAGTAGCGGTGGGTGCGGTCGAACTCCATGCACTGCACCGCCCGCCCGGCAATGCCAAGCGTCTCGTCATCCACCAGCCCGAAGAGGTCGCGGAGGGGGACTGCCCTGAACCCTTCCGGCACCGCCTCGCACCCGAGGGCGAACACCTGGCGCCCATCAAGGCTCCCGAGGGGGATCGAAGCGTCCCCGCACCCGTCGGGCGGCGCCTCATGGAGCACCCGACCGCCCGGTCCACAGACGACAGCAGCATCAACGACATGCACATAGAGGGGAGGGGCGTCCGTCGGGTCAGGGTCATGAAAAACCAGACGGTCGGTGGCATAGTGCGGGACGAATGCTGTCATCGTTGAATATGCTCTCCCTGATCTCTTCATGGTTGTGAAGGAGCGGCACCGAAATATCAAAAAGGCAGGTATATTACCGCCCGAACCTCATTTCTCTTTCATGAGCCACTGCTCACGCCATCCAGAGAAAAAATCCACCGGAACCTGCCGGGTCTGCCAGAAAACCTACTGCCCCGAGTGCACGGGAAGCAGCATCGGCATCTGTCCGGGATGCGTCTACAAAGGGCTGATCATACTGCTCATCGTGATGATCGTCGTCTCGTACTCGGCATGGTTCGGAATCTTCTAGGTGCTTCACACGGGCAGTGATCACCGGAACAGATACGGCCAATCCCCCTCCCCGGAACATTTTTCCGACCACCCCGAACTCACCCCCGGGGGGAGAGAACCAGGCACTATGTATCGCCGCCTTCCATCATTGATCCTACCATGCCAGTCGATCAGATCCCGATCGGGACGTTCTCGCACCTGACCCGGTTGTCAAAGAAGGCATTGCATTGCTATTGACCGCAAGGGTCTCCTTGTGCCGGCAACAAAAAACCTCTGCTCCGGCTACCGCTACCATGCAATCGCACAGATCGACCGGGCCGTCAGGATCCGAAGCCTTGCGACCCTCGGGTTCTCCCTGGACGAGGTGGCGGCGGTCCTGAGCGCGAGGTCTACCTCAACGACCCGGCAGAGACCACAGCAGGGGACCTGATGACCGAGATCCAGTACCCGGTCGAGGGGTAAAGACCGCCCCCTGCATCTTTTTATTGCGTCCCGACGACGCCGGGTTCCGGACCCCTCCGGTTATTCCCGGATCCGCTTCAAAAGCCAGGCCATGTTCTGTCCGAGGTTCTGCATCGTCTGCAGTCCCTCCTCGTCCTTCTCCACATCGCCCGGCGCCAGTCCGAGCCCGAGGTTCCAGTAGGAGGACCCGACCGTGAACATATTCGATATGCCGAAGAGGTGGTTGATAGTGTCGAAGGCGTGGACGGCACCGGCGCGGCGGACGGCGACGACGGCGGCGCCCGCCTTTCTGGCGAACATCCCGTCGTTGGCGATGGCCACAAAACCGGCACGGTCGATGAGGGCCTTGGTCTCGGTGTTGACATCCGCAAAGTAGGTCGGTGATCCGATGACGAAGCCGTCGGCCTCCGCCATCTTCCCGATGCACTCATTCACGATGTCTTTATCGATGATGCACTTTCTGTCCTTGTTCTCGAAACACTTCATGCAGGCGGTGCAGCCGTGGATGCTCCTCCCACCAATATGGACGATCTCAGTCTCGATGCCTTCTTTTTCGAGTTCTGCGAGCACGGCCCTGAGGAGACGGGCGGTGTTCCCGTCCTTCCTGGGGCTCCCGTTGAATGCGACCACCTTCATCTCATCATCTCCAGCGCCCTGATACGTACAGTGCGTTCATATATCTTGCCTCACCGCCCGAAGAGGGCGGCCACCTCCCGGAGGTGATCGATCACCGGGATCTCCTGCGGACAGATCTGCTCGCAAGCGCCGCACTCCGCACAGAGCGAGGCATACCCGGTCTCGCCGAGCTGGTGGCGGTAGAAGAACCGGGCATGCTCCTCATCGCCAAAAAGGGCGATCTCGTTCAGGCGGGCCAGGCATTCAGGGATGTTCACGCCGGCCGGGCAGGGCATGCAGTAGCAGCAGGCAGTGCAGGGGACGCGGATGCGCTCCCGCCACTGCCCTTTCACGCGGGCGACGACCGCACGCTCCTCCGCCGAGAGGGATCCCGGGGTCGCCAGGGCGGCGGTCTCCAGATTTTCTGCCAGGTGTTCGGGGCGGTTCATTCCGGAAAGCACAGTCGTCACCTCCGGATGGTCGAGCACCCATGCAAGCCCCCATGCAGCGGGAGTCCGGCAGACTCCAGATTCATCGAAGATCGCCCGGATCTCATCAGGGGGCGACGTCAGCATCCCGCCCCGCAACGGTTCCATCACCACCACGGCGAGGTCCCGTTCAGCGGCATACCTGAGTCCCGCGGTGCCTGCCTGATAGGTGCCGTCCAGGTAGCTGTACTGGATCTGGCAGAGGTCCCAGGCATAGGCATCGACGATCTCCCGGAATGCCGGGAAGGCGTCATGAAATGAGAAACCCGCATAGCGGATCCGCCCGTCGGCCTTCGCCTCGTCAAGGAAGAGATCGACCTCCTCGTCCCAGAGGCGGTTCCATCCCGAGCGCGTCAGGGAATGGAGGAGATAGGCATCGAGGTGATCGGTCCCAAGGCGCCGGAGGGATTCGTCCAGGGAGCGCTCCATATCCTCCCTCGAGTGCACCCGCCTGACCGGGAGTTTTGTGGCCAGAAATGCCTGTTCCCGGTATCCGTCCTGGAGGGCGCGGCCGACGACCGCCTCGCTCTCGCCGTGGTGATAGGACACCGCCGTATCGATATAGGACGCACCGCCGTCGATCGCTGCCCGGATCAGGGCGACCGCCGCCCGTTCGTCAACAGAACCCTCAGGGGTCTGCGGCAGGCGCATGGCGCCCATCCCGAGGGCGGGTACCGATTCGCCGGTGCGTGGTATGCTCCTGTAGTGCATGGTCCGTCTCGATCGATGTTTCTCAGGGATCGGTTTACATCCATCGATCAGTCTCGATCGTCTGCCGATGGTGATACCTGAGCAGACGGAGCATCGAATACATCAATCTGGGCCTCCCGCTCCCCGCCTGTTGGGGCAAAACCCCCTCAGAAGAGATCGCCGGGTTTATCGCCGGCCATGCAGAAGAGATAGCATGAAGATCGGTGTCTGCGGCATCGCCTGTGAGGTCTGCCCGAAGATGACGGACGGCACCTGCCCCCGCCCGGGGGTGGGATGCATCCCACAGGAGAACCCCTGTTGCGCCATCGCCACCTGCGCCCACCGGAAGGGAATACGCTACTGTTTTGCATGCCCCGAGTTCCCCTGCGCCCTCACCGCCGATGGGCCGGTGAAGGAGGGGTTCTGCCGGCACCTCAGGGGACTGGACTGATCCGGGGAGGGGGTCTCAACCGGCCTCGAACTCACGCCCGATCCCGACGAGCCTGAAGGAGAGGGCGCCTGCAGCAAATACAATCGCGGCAGCGATCAGGAAGGTACGGCTTCCGATCGCCCCATAGAGCAGACCGCCAGAGATAAGCCCGACGATACTCGCCAGACCGCCGGCGCTGCCGCCAGCACCCTGCACCGCCCCCTGATGGACGGGGCCGGCGATCTTTGAGAGGAGGGCGAGGAACGAAGGCCACATCAGCCCGTTCCCGAGCGCAAAAAAGACGACGGCAAGGTAGATCAGGGCGAGGTGTTCGGTGAGGAGGAGGAGGAAGTTCAGCCCGAGCACCCAGCACCCGAGGACGATCAGGGTGCTCTCCGCCCATCGCCCGGACGCCCACGAGAGCACCGGCCCCTGGACGATGACCATCAATACGCTCAGAACCGAGAAATAGAGCCCGATCTCCGCTGCCGTCCAGGAGAGATCTCCTGCCGCAAACACCACAAATGAGGTGTAGTAGATATTGAACCCGAGAAAGAGGACAAAATAGAGGAGCATCAGGAAAGGGATATGCCGCAGACTCAGGATCGCCCGGATCCGGGTTTTCTTCAGGTCGGCCGGACCATTGCATCTCGCCGGTTCCATCCCCAGCACCCGCATGATCCCGCCCCGCCCCTCCCCCTTCCTGATAGCGCACCTTCCAGATTCTGGCAGCCAGAGGAGGATGACGACCAGACCGGCGACCGAGATGAAGAGCGCCCCGAGCACCGGGGCCATCTCGCCATAGACCCCGGCGGCCAGCACACCGGCGAGTGCCGGTCCAACGATAAACCCGAGGTTCGTCGAGATCGACATCCGGCCGAAATTCCTGCTCCGCTCCCGTTCCGGGGTGATGTCGGCGAGATAGGCGTTCGCCACCGAGACGTTGCCGCCGGTGATCCCGTCGAGCGCCCGCGCCGCAAACAAGACCACGAGGGGGAGGGTCAGCAGGAACGCACCCGCCACCGGCGAGTCGACAGCAAGCAGCATAGTGAACGGGACAAAAAAAGATGCCAGAAACAGGCACCAGGAGAGGGCGGTGCCGAACTGGCTGAGCAGCAGGATCCGCCGCCGCCCGTAGAGGTCAGACCAGCGCCCGAGCACAGGAGCGCCCAGGAGCTGGCATGCCGGATAGGTGGAACCGAGCAGACCGTAGATGAAGGGGTTGCCGCCATATCCCTCCACCAGAAAGATCAGGAAGGGGATGACGATGCTGAACCCCAGGGTGTTGATGAAGTTCACCATCAGCAGGGGGATGAGCACCCGCCTGCCGGCGCCCTCTGCCCTCACGTCGTCCCCCACCTCCACACCCATTCGCCCCATCCCGGATATCCCCGACACACCAAAAACAGAGCGGTCAGTCTGCCTCGACGGTCACCTCGGGATCGTGAGGATCAGGGAGGGGACGCCAAAAAAAGGGGTACGACCTCAGCAACTGAGGAAGAACTGCACAATCTCGGCCATTTTTTGTGGTTCCTGGTACATCAGCCCGTGACCGCCGCCCGGCACCTTGACGATCCACGAGTCGGTGATCCCCTCACCGAGAATATAGGAGTTTTCCGGCGGGACGATCACGTCCCCGGTGCCGGTGATGAGGAGCACAGGGGACGGTATGGTAAAGAGACGGGATGCTGTACCCTCCCAGGTTTCGCACGCACGGTTCTGGCGTATGATGCTCTCTGGAAGCATTGTTTCAGTGACGAATGGAAAATATGCCGAGGGATCGGGGTTCTGCTCCATCCATTCGCGGGGAAAGAGCAGGGACAATAGGCGCATCCCCTGCTCCTCCGGGGATCCGGATGTGTCCCCGAGGGCCGCGATCACCGCATCAGACGGCGGGACTTCTGCCTCCCCGCCTGGACTGGCGGCATAGAGCACCATCCGGTTCACCCTCTCCGGGTGGTGGAGCACCAGTTCCTGAGCGATATATCCTCCCATCGACCACCCGAATATGTCCGCCCGCTCGATACCGAGGGCGTCCATCAATCCGACGGTATCCTCAGCAAACAGGGGGATGGAAAACTCCCTGTCTGAGGTGGTGGTGAAGCCCATCCCCCGGTTATCAAACAGGATCAGGCGGCGCTGACGGGAAAGGGCATCCAGCAGGGCGGGCGACCACATATCCATCGTCGCCGAGGATCCGGTGATCATCACCAGGGGATCGCCCTCACCGATCTCCTGATAGGCGATCTCGATATCATCCACAGGCACGCTCTTCATCTGCATTCATCCTGAGATGGAAGGACCAACAGATAGAGACTTCGAAATGGCCCGGGGAGGAGCATGCTTATCCGTCTGACGATCTCATCATTCTCCATGCGACACATGCTGATTGCCACAGCCCTCATCCTCGCCGTCCTTCTTCTTGGGGCAGGATGTCTGGGGAGCACGCCCGACACCGGGACAGAGACACCAACGCTCACCCCCACCCCCACCACACCGGCAGCGGCGGAGAGCGTGCTGAGCGGGACCGGAAACGCCACGCGCTCAGTCGACCTCATCGGTGAACTCCTCCTCTTCGATATGACCGCCGACGGGAGCGGACCGTTTGTGGTCGAGATCTCAGGCCAGACGATCTATGACCAGGTCGTCCACGCCACCGCCCCCTATTCGGGCGTCCAGGCAGTGGGCACCGAGGAGAACGGCACCTATCAGGTGAATGTCACCGCCGACGGCGACTGGACCATCAGTATCGCAGAACCGCCGCAGGAGAGGGCACAGGAGATCCCCTTCACATTCAGCGGTGCGGGCGATTCGGTGAGCACCTGGATCGATCTCCCGGAGGGCAATGTCACCTTTTCGGCATCCTGCGACGGCGGCGAGGTCTTCTGGGTCTGGCTCTACAACACCTCCGGCGCGATCATCATGGACCCGACCAACACCTATGTCCAGCCCTTCCACTATGAGCACTGCCCGTTCAGCGGCAACGCCACCTCAACCATCCCCGAAGCTGGCAACTATCTGCTCAATATCAATTCACGAGGGAACTGGAGCATTTCCATCTCCTGAACCCCCATATCTTTTTTTATCCCGGATGAACGACCATTCAGCAGATACGACGGTCCGGGACCACACCGCGCACCCCGCCCCGCGGATCGGCAAAATCCGCGGCATAGCGCGGAATGAGATGACATACAGGTGCATCACCGCCTGCCTGGCGGCGACCCCCACATTACCCCGACATGATAACCGTCAGGGCGGAATTGCCGGTCGATCAGGGCGTGGACATCTGCTTTTCACCTCCGAACATCGGCAGGGCGTGCCGCAGACAGAGTCGGCACCACTACGACCCACGTCTGTATACCGGGAGGGAGATTTGGAAAAAACCCTCCAGGCAGTGAAAAACAAAAATAAGGAGATTTTAAATCAAATAAATCCATTAATGCTGTTTTTCCCTCACAGAAAACATTCGACAGATTAAAAGAAGGGAACAGCACATACTCATCAATAGATCGATCCTGCCCGGGGGCAGGATAGGTGAACCTTCATGATCTCCCTGCTCTGTGTCGATGACGAGCCAGAAATGCTCAATATCATCCGCCTTCTCCTCGAAGAGGATGATGCATTCACCATCGATACCGCCGGGACAGTCGCCGGGGCGTTGCAGATGCTTGCCGGGGGGAGATATGATGCCATCGTCGCAGATTATGACATGGCCGAATCCACCGGCGTTCTGCTCCTCAGGGAGATCCGCGCACAGGGCAGCACCATTCCCTTCATCCTCTTCACCGGCAAGGGGCATGAAAAAGTCGCCATTGAGGCACTCAACAGCGGCGCCGATTTCTATGTCGAGAAAGGCGGGGATCCTGCGGCATGGCTGACAGATCTCTCCCATAAGGTACGGGTGGCGGTAGAGCGCAACCGCATTATGGACGCCCTGAAGGAGCGAGAAGAGGTCTTCAGGGCGATATCTGAGACGACGGCGGCGATGATCTGGATTCACCAGAATGACCGGATCAGGTATGCAAACCCCGCGGCAGAACGTCTGATCGGCTATAGTACCGACCAGCTCGCCGCAATGGACATGTGGGACCTCGTCCATCCAGATGACCGCAACGCCATGAAGGCATATGCGCAGGGACGGGTCAGGGGCGAACTGCCCCCGTCCCGCTCGCTCATGCGGGTGATAACAGCGGAGGGTGCCGAACGGACGCTCGACATCTCCGCAGACACCTGCATTATTGAGGGCGAACCAGCCGTCATCGTCACCTCCACCGACATCACCGACCTCCTCCTGGCAAAAGAGGCGCTGAAATCCAGTGAAGAAAACTATCGTCTGATTTTTTCCTCCCTTATCGACGTCTATTTCAGGATCACCACCATGGGGATGGTGGAGGTCGCCTCCCCCTCATGTGAGCGGATCCTCGGATGGAAACCTGAGGAGATCGTCAGCAGAGATGCGGGGTTCCTGTTCTTCTCAGAAGAAGAGGCACAGAAAATCCTCACCGAGGTGCTGGAAACCTCAGGCGTCCATGACCGGGAAATGTGCTTCAGAACAAAGGGCGGGCGTTTGATCACGCTTTCCATCAATGCCCGCTTTGTACCAGAAGCAGATGGAGAAGGCGGGCACATCGAGGGCACCCTCCGGGACATCACCGACAGAAAACAGGCGGAAGGAGCCCTGAGGAAGAGTGAGGCCACCCTCGCCGCCACCTTCGAAACCGTGCACGACGGCATCATCGCCATCGATGCCCACGGGGAGGTTGTCACCTGCAACCGAAAGTTCAGGGAAATGTGGCGGTTATCCGGAGATGAACTCACAGAAAAGGCAGTCAGGGAGCAAATTGCAGATCTGGCGATCGACCCCCGGGCATTCCAGGATTATGTGGGGACACGCGGGAAGCACCCCGGGGGAAAATGCCGGGGCATCCTCACCCTTAAAGATAGGAGGGTCTTAGAATACCGGGTAGGTTTCCATGCCGGGGAAAACGACACTGGCGGACAGGTATGGAGCTTCAGGGACATTACACAGGAGTGGAGAGCAGCAGAATCCCTGAGGGAGCGGGAAGAATTTTTTTCGACCCTGATGGACGCTCTCATCGACGGCGCCCTCATACTGGACATGGACGGGATCATCCTCTATGCAAATAACGCTGCCTGTGATCTCGCCGACATCGAATCGGTCGATGAGGCAATCGGACGATCTGTGCTCGATTTTGTCCACCCGACATCAGCACAGGAAGTCTTCAGGGACGTGATGAAGGCCCGGGGCGGGAGAGAAAATTACCTCGCCGAATACTCTGTTATCACCACAACCGGGGAGGAAAGGGTTGTCGAGGCCATCGGCAGGACAATCCTCTACAGGGGCGATCGCATCATCGTCGTCTCCATCCGCGACATCACCCAGCGCAAACAGGCGGAGGAAGAAGCAGCAGAGAAGGACCTCCTGAACCGGCAACTGATCGAGGGACTGCCCGAATATATCATTGTCATCTCCACAGAAGGCGAGATCGTGTTTGCCAACCCGGCATCAGGGTCAGCGCTCGCACCGGACGGCGGTGATCTGACTGGCATGCAGATTTCGGCCCTCGTTGCCCCCTCTTCAGTAGAATCATTCAAGGAACAGGTGAAAGGAGCACAGGACGGCGCCACCGGAAAAACCATCGAGATCATACTGTATGCATATGGAAACTCGCCCCTGCCCGTCATGATGAGGGCGGCGCCGATCATCTACCAGAACAGGGATGCCGTTCTGCTGGTCTTCACCGATATCACCGAACGACAGATCATGGAGAAGGAACTCGAATACCACGCCGCCGAACTCAAACGCTTCTCCGAGTCCCTCTCCCATACCAACGATAAACTGCGGATCATGAGTTCGATCACCCGCCATGACATTCTCAATCAACTCACCGTCCTCCTCGGGTATGTTGAGATTGCAGAGGAGGAGGCGGAGGCAGGACCCATCACCGATTATCTGCGCCTGATGAAGAATGCGGCAGAGAATATCAGGGAGCAGATCGAGTTCACCAGAGATTACCAGGATATCGGAGTGGGAAAACCACAATGGATCGACATACAAAGGACGATCATCCCCCTCAGGGCGGAGGGGGTCACCATCACCTCCACAATCGAGGGGATTGAGGTCTACGCCGATCCCCTCTTCGGGAAGGTCTTCAACAACCTGCTCGACAACTCCATCCGCCACGGTGGCACCGTCAGACAGATCACGGTCTCCTGGGATCAGGACGACGGCTACGGCAGGATCATCTGGCAGGATGATGGCAGAGGCGTTCCCGACGCCCAGAAGGAACAGATCTTCAAGCGGGGCGTGGGCAACCATACCGGACTCGGTCTCTTCCTCTCCAGGGAGATCTGCTCGATCACCGGCATGCAGATCATCGAGACCGGGACCGAGGGAGAAGGAGCGCGCTTTGAGATCCACGTGCAGAGGGACGGGTGGCGGACGACCCCTGCCGAAGCACATGAGATCGCCGATCAGGGTGCCCGTCAGTTCTGAATACTTTTTTTACCGGCGGTTCAGCACCATCACCCGCATCCCGGTCATCTCCTCGATCGCATACCTGGGCCCCTCACGCCCGATTCCCGAGGCCTTCACACCACCATAGGGCTGGGCATCGGCCCGGAAGGTCGGGATATCGTTGACAATGAGGGTGCCGGCCTCGACCTCATCGAACGAGGCAAAGGTCCGTTCCAGTGAATCGGTGAAGATCCCGGTCTGGAGGCCGAAGACCGAATCGTTCGCCGCCGCCAGTGCCTCAGAAAAACGGCTGTAGGGCGTCACGGTGATGACCGGGGCAAAGATCTCGGTGGCGTTCACCCGCATGCCGGCCGTGGTGTCGGCGAGCACGGTGGGGGCAAAGAGGGTGCCGGAGCGTGTCCCGCCGCAGAGGACGCTGGCGCCCTCCTGCACCGCCTCGTCCACCTTTTCCATGGCAGCAGCGGCCGCACCCTCGGAGATCATCGGTCCGACGTCGGTTGCGGGATCGCGGGGGTCGCCGGTACGAAGGCTCCCGGACGCCTCCAGGATCATCTCGACACAGCTCCGGTAGACGTCGCGATGGATGAACACCCGCTGGACCGAGATGCAGACCTGCCCGGCATTGGAGAACCCACCCTGCACGATACGTTCAGCGGCATACGGGAGATCGGCATCGCGGTGGACGATCACCGCGGCATTGCCGCCGAGTTCCAGACCGACCCGTTTTCTGCCGGCGATCTCCCGCAGACTCCACCCCACCGCCGGACTGCCGGTAAAGGAGAGACAGGCGATCCGTCCATCCCTCACCATCCATTCAGCCAGGTCGGTGCTGCAGGGGAGGACCGAGACCGCCTCCGGCGGGTAGCCCGCCTCGAGCAGGAGTTCACCCAGGATCAGTCCGGAGACCGGAGTCTGTGAGGAGGGGCGGAGGATGACGGCGTTTCCAGCCGCCACTGCCGGCCCCACCTTATGGCAGGCGAGATTGAAGGGAAAGTTGAAGGGTGTGATCGCCAGCACGATGCCGAGCGGCACCCGGCGGAGATAGGCGGTCCGCCCGGCGGCGGCGGGTGTCAGGTCGAGGGGCAGGATCTCCCCATAGACCCGTCCCGCCTCCTCGGCCGAGAGGAGGATCGTATCCCGCGCCCGCTCCACCTCGATGGCGGCAAGAGTGGCGGTTTTTCCGGCCTCCATGGTGATCACCTCTGCGATCTCATCTTTTCGCGCCTCGATGAGGGCGGCAAGCCGCCGGAGAACGGAAATACGTTCATGAAGCGGGAGCCTCCGGCTCAGGGCGAAGCCCCGTACGGCCGCCCGGACGGCATCCTCGCAGTCGTCCGCGGCGGCGCGGCAGACACGCGCCGTCGTCGTTCCGTCATGGGGGAATGTCACCTCCAGGACCGAATCGTTCGTTCGCCATTCCCCGCCGACGAGGAAGGGGCGTGGTGCTGTCATGGATGAGAGAGGGATGAACGCCCATATGTAAGGATCGACGGGGGTTCGAACACCCCCCTCACTCCTCCAGCGTCGAGATGTCGCCGGGATCGATCCCCATCTCCTGCGCCTTCAGCACGCGACGCATGATCTTGCCGCTCCGGGTCTTTGGAAGACTCTCGACGAACTCGATCGCCGAGGGCATGGCGATCGGCCCGATGCTCATGCGGACGTGGTAGACGAGATCTGACTTCAGCTTCTCAGAGGGGGCATGCCCGAGCCGCAGGATCACGAAGGCCTTCACCGCCTGCCCCTTCAGGGCATCGGGAATACCGATCACCGCCGCTTCAGCCACCGCCTCATGCGAGACAAGGGCCGACTCCACCTCCGCCGTCCCCAGGTTGTGACCGGCCACGATGATGATGTCATCCGCCCTGCCGAGCACCATGATATACCCGTCCTCGTCCTTGACCGCCAGGTCTCCGGCCGTGTAGTAGCCGTTCACCGTCGTCCAGTACTGCCGGTAGCGTTCGTCGTTGTTGTGGACCGCCCGCATCATCGCCGGCCATGGTTCGGTGATCACGAGCAGCCCCCCGACACCGGGCTGGACCGGATTGCCCTCCCGGTCGACCACATCGGCGGCCACACCCGGGATCGGCCTCCCGGCAAACCCGGGCTTCATCGGTTCGCCGGCCAGCGTGGTGATCATGTGCATCCCGGTCTCGGTCTGCCACCAGGTGTCCAGCACCGGGCAGGCCGACCCGCCGATCACCCGGTAATACCACTCGAAGGCCTCGGGGTTGAGGGGTTCGCCGACCGATCCGATGAGGCGGAGGGAGTCGAGCGAGGAGCGTTTCGGCCACTCCTCCCCGAATTTCATGAACATGCGGATCGCCGTCGGAGCGGTATAGAAGATCGTCACGCCGAAATCTTCGATGATCCGCCACCAGACGCCGGGGTCGGGGTGGTCGGGAACGGTCTCGGTGATCAGCACCGTCGCCCCCGCCGCCAGCGGCCCGTAGACGATATAGGAGTGCCCGGTGATCCAGCCCGGGTCGGCCGTGCACCAGTAGACGTCGTTCTCGCGCATATCGAAGACATACTGCGAGGTGTAGTAGGCGCCGACCATGTATCCGCCGCAGGTGTGGACGATCCCCTTGGGCGTCCCGGTCGTGCCGCTGGTGTAGAGGATGAAGAGGGGGTCCTCGGCGTCCATCACCTCCGGCGGGCAGAACGCATCGGCCGCCGCCATGCACTCCTCGTAATCGACCTCCAGCTCGGAATAGAGTTCGAGTTCCGGCCGTGTCCGGCGCAGCACGATGATCCGTTCGACCGAAGGGGCGTTGACGACCGCCTCGTCCACAATGGTCTTGAGGGCGACCCGTTTGCCCCGCCGGTAACCGACATCGGCGGTGACGATGATCTTCGCCTTTGCATCACGGATCCGGGCGTGGAGAGCGGATGCACCGAAACCGCCGAAGACGATGCTGTGCACCGCACCGATGCGGGCGCATGCGAGCATGGCCACGATCTGTTCGGGCACAAGCGGCATGTAGATGCAGACCGTATCCCCCTTGCCGACGCCGAGGTTCTTGAGGGCGTTTGCAAACCGCATCACTTCCCGGTGGAGCTGCCGGTAGGTGAGCACCTGCTCGTCACCCTCCTCCTCCCCCCGCCAGATCAGGGCGACCTTGTTCCGGTGGTCGCCCGAGGCATGACGGTCGAGGCAGTTGTGGGTGATGTTCAGTGCACCGTTCACAAACCAGCGGGCATAGGGGTGGCGCCACTCGCGCACCCGGTCCCAGGGCCTGAACCACTCAAGCTCACCTGCCACCGCCGCCCAGAATCCCTCCGGGTCCTCCCGATAGCGTGCGTATGCCGTTTCCCAGTCTCCGAGGCGGGATCCCTCCCCCGGAGAGGGTGGCGGGCGGACCACGCGTTCGCCACGTTTCACATCAACGTTGCCGTCCATCAGTCTGCACCTCCAGTTCCCTGCCGGGCGATTATGCCGTGCATATGATCAGATAGATCATGATAGATAATGATAAATCCTCGGTATGCACCACACATATGCAGTGCATATGGGCCGGACCACCAGCGGCATCAAGGATGCCATCGCCATCAGGGAACTGCTCAGGAACCACCCGAAGGGCCTCTCGATCTCGGAGATCGCCGCGGCGACGGGCCTCCACCGGAACACCGCCGCAAAATATCTGGAGATGCTCGCCCTCAAGGGAGATGTGGACCGGAAACAGATCGGCACCGCCCGCAACTATTTTCTGGCCAGACGGGTGCCCGTATCCGCTCTCCTCCACATCGCCCGCCACCCGACCATCGTGGTCAATGCCCGCCTTGAAGTGGAGATCGCCGGGGGGCAGGCGCTGGAACTGCTCGGATGCACTCTCGAGGTGATCTATGGCGAACGACTGGGAAATCTCCCCTTTCCCATGTTTACCGACTCTTCCGTCATCGAACGGTGCCGGGAGGCAGTGGCGGGCGTGCAGGCGGTCGTCCCGGTGACGACCACCTTCTCGGGTGCCCGCCATGACCTCAGTCTTCACCTCATCCCGGTCGTCTTCGACACCGGCAGGGAGGGCGCCGCCATTGTCCTCATCGACGAGAGCGGCGAACGAAGGGCGGCAGCCGAACGGGAGACCTGGCGGCGGCGGCATGAGGCCCTCACGGCGGACGGCACCGAGTTTGTGCTCGCCACCGCCGACGACCTCACCATCACCCTGGCGAACGAGGCATTCTGTCGCCATGCCGGAAAACAACGGGATCACCTCATAGGTCACCGTTTCCTCCCGCTCTTTCCACCGGCGGAAAGAGAACGAGCGGCACAGGCGCTTGCCGCCCTGACACCCGATTCACCCGCCAGAACACTCGACCTCAGAACGGTGGGGAGAGACGGGAGCATGAACCATGAACGCTGGACATTCCGGGCCCTCTTCGACAATGACGGCACTCCGGATGGTTACCACCTCACCGGCCGCGACATTACGGCAGAAAAACACTGCGAAGAACGTCTGCACGACTACCACACCAATATGGAAAGCCTGATCACCCGGCGGACTGCAGAGATGGCGGAGGCGAACCGCACCCTGCTGGCGGTGATCGCCGAGAAGGAGGAGGTGGAGCAGGAGCTCCTGTTCACCAGGTTTGCGTTCGACCATGCCTCGGACTCGATCCTCCTCTTCGATGAGGGAGGAACGGTGTATCAGGCAAACAAAACGGCATGCGACCTCCTCGGCTACTCCCCCGCAGAGATCCTGGAGGCCACCGCCTTCGGGATCAACCCCTCCATCACGCCTGGCAGGTGGAAACGGATGTGGACCGACGCCCGACCCGGACGGCGTGAACAGATCCGCTCGGTCCACCGCAGAAAAAACGGCACCGTCTTCGATGTCGAGGTCTCCCGGACCTTCGTCCGATTTGCCGACCGGACCTACTTCTGCTCCATCGCTCGCGAGATCCAGAACAAGCCCGGAGAAGGGGAGCAGTGAACCGGGGTCAACCCCCTCAGGGCCCTTTTCCACCGATCGCTTCCTTCACCGCCTCGATCCCGAGGCGTTCGACCATACGCGGCGTGCGTTCGCCGGGTTTCCCTGAGTCCCGGTAAAATTCGAGGAGGAGGCGCACCAGCGAGAGGGCGTCTTCGGTCGTGAGGTCCCGCCCGATCACATCCCCGATCCGCGGTCTCCCACCGGAATTTCCCCCGAATGTGACCGTCCATCCCTTCGCCGTCCCGATCACCCCGACATCCCGCATATAACTCTCGCCGCAACAGCGAGGGCACCCGGAAACCCCCATCTTCAGTTTTGCCGGGAGATTCATCGCCTGATAGTCCTCCTCGATCCGCAGGCCAAAGCCAAGCGAGTCCTGCACACCATATTTGCAGACCGCCGTTCCCGGGCATGCCTGCACATAGTGGACGCACGGCGCCGTCGCCTCCCCGACCGTCATCCCGAGTTCGTTCCAGATCGGGTCCACGTCCTCTGGCTTGATCCCGACGAGCGCCATCCGCTGTCCCGAGGTGATCTTGATCACCGGGATCTCATAGCGGCGTGCCACCTTGGCGATCGTCTCCAGCACTTCAGGCGTCACGATCCCTGCAGGCGTGCGCGGGACGATCGCATACGTCTGCTTGTCGCGCTGGAGTATCGCACCTCTCGGTCCCTCTTGCATTCTTCAGTCCCCCCCTGAACACGCCTCATCATGCACTGGCAAATAATAAAGATACCGGCAGACCGGGGTCAGGAGGGGGAAATCCCGCCGGGCGGCAGATCGTACTCCGCCTCCAGGTGCATGATGATGGACTGCAGCAGGAAGCGCATCATCGGTGCATCGGACCCGGTGAAGGCCCCGCCGTCCGAACCCGGCACCGAAAGTGCGAAGAAATCGCCGTCATCCATGAATATGGCGGTGCCGAACGATTTTCTATCCGGACCTTTATGCAGGGAGAGCAATTCGGAGAGGGCGCCGCTCCCCTCATAGACCGGGAGATCTACCGCCGCGAACGCCTCTGCATCCCTGACGACGATGTAGAGGTCGGCCCTCTTCGACACCGCCCTCAGTTCGTCCATATATGACCGCAAAAACGAGGGATCATTGCACAGGATCACCATCCGGTTCCGCACCCTCTTAAACATCGAGGTCAGGTGGTTGGCGATCGCCCAGTCGCTCCTGAGCATATAAAACGACGGCGGCGGTCGGAGGTGCGCCACCGAAAGGTTCCGGATCGCCTTTCTGGTCTGCTCGAGCGAGGAGAGATACTCCTCCTTGATGTGGTCGATCACATCGTCCGGGTCGAGCAGATAGTAACAGGTCGGCGATCCCTCTTCGATCCCGATGAAGCCCCGTCTGGCCAGATCATGGAGGATATCGTAAATCCTCCCCCTCGGCACCCCGCTCAGTTCGTGGATGTCGCGGGCGGTCGCCTTCCTGAGCGAGAGCAGGGTGGAGTAGACACGCCCCTCGTAGTCGTTGAGTCCAAGGTTCCGGAGGAGGGGGAGCAGATCGTCTGGCATGCGATCCGGTGCGACCGCCGGGCGGGTAAAGGTGACGGTTGAAACCCCGATGAGTTTCACCAGATATTTGATGTCGTCGCCCCAACCGATCATCTGCAGCAAAGGGTTCGCAGACGCCATCTGCACGCCATACGAGATCACCACTCTTCACACGGGCATCACCCCACAAGGGGGTATTCGAACCCTTTCTGCCAGAATTCACAACACCACCTCCAACCAGAAAGACCGGAAAACCGGGGCAGGCGGGGAAAACCATTCCCCTCCCCGGACCAGGGCATACAACCGGAACCACCCCCACCCATAAATGCAACCCCTTTTCGTTCCATCACCTTGATGTGCCATCCGGCCCAAACGCTCCCGCCAGGTACGACCATGACGCACACCGGCATACCGGCACCACACGGAGATCGGATGGAACACCCGGCAAACAGGATAGCCTACCGGGACTCGCACACCAGATACGGGGCAGAAACAGACGCCATCTGGGAAGAGACCGGCTTTTTCCCCTCTCCCGCCTGTTGCGCCACCGTCGAACTGCTCCACCGCCTCTTCATGGTCGGGGGTGCGGACCCGGATGAGGTCGATGCCCTGGTCAGGCAGGCAGAACACCTCCTCCATACCACCGGTGACGGAGACGACGGCATCACCGTCACCGACCCCCTGCGGGTATTCGGCACCGCATCCGAATACGGCATCACCCTCGCCGGAAAAACCCCGGATGAAGCGGCGATGGAGATCACACGTGAGATCGTTGCCGACTACCGGCGGGCGATCCCGCCATGACCCCGGTTTTCCCGGGGATGGCGTCAAACACTATATTCCGAACCTGCGCACCTATATACGATCGTGACCGACGGCGATCCCTACTCTATCCGGAGACCACTTCATGAATACACCCTATGAACGTCTTGCAGACGTCATCAATGCACACACCTATATCGTGCTCGGTGTCGCCGCTGCCATCTTTCTGCTTGCCATCGGCGGTCTTACGATGGTGACGATGGAGACGGGGGACGACACCTACATCGATAAGAACACACCCACCGGGGCAATGCTCGCCCATTACTCTGACACCTATGGATCAGACGCCATCATGCTCATTTTCGAGTGCGATGACGTCACCGATCCAACTATTCTGCAGTACATCGACAACCTCGAGGCCGACATCAGAAACGAGCAGTATGTGGACTCGGTCTCAGGCATCGTAGATATGATGAAACAGGTGAACGGCGGCAGGGTGCCGACCTCCAGCGGCGAGGTGAGCGCCATCATGCAGGGCATCCCCCCGGAGACACTGGAGCGCTATCTCCCGTCCGTGATGATGACCATCACCGGCATCACCCTCGATCCTGGCGTATCTGAATCCGTTCAGCAGCAGGTGCTCAACAGCATCCGCACGGTCATCGCCATCTCCGATCCCCCTCCCGGCCTGACGGTCACGGTCTCGGGCAATCCGGCCTTCGAACAGGAGATGCAGCAGGAGATGGGGTCATCGATGGGGACCCTCATCCTCGCGGCGATGCTCCTGATGGTTCTGGCCGTGACCTTCCTCTTCTCCCACGTCCGCTACCGCCTGCTGCCGGTCTTCATCGTGGCGACCGGCGTGATCCTGACCTTCGGGATGATGGGACTCTTCGGCATCCCCATCTCGATGACCGTCATCGGCGCATTCCCGGTGCTCATCGGGATCGGGATCGACTATGCGATCCAGTTCCATACGCGCTTTGACGAGGAGATGCAGCGGGGCACCATCCCGCAGGCAGTGAGGGCGACCGTCGGCAACTCCGGTCCCGCCGTCCTCATCGCCATGGTGGCGACATCACTCGGCTTCATCGCCATGTTCATCTCCCCGGTCCCGATGGTCGCCGATTTCGGGGTGACCTGCACCATCGGGGTAGTCTCCTGCTATCTCTCCGCCCTGATCATCGTCCCCGTCTTCGGCATCATCTCGAAATATCGTCCGAAGGTGCGGCAGGGAAGACTCGATGACGTGGAGGCCTGCGAACTCGACTGGAAGGGCTGCGAGACGGAACCGACCCATGAACAGGGCACACGGGGGTCCTTCACCGAGCACTACAACCACCTGCTCGGCAAGGTCGCCTACACGATCGCAAAGAACCCGGTCCCCATCCTGCTGATCTTCGCCCTGGTCGCCGTCGTCGGTTACCAGATGGACGAGGAGGTGCCGATCAACGCCGACCAGGACACCTTCGTGCCCTCGGACATGCCGGCGCTTCTGGACATGGAGAAGGTGACCAGGACGATGGGCTCCACCTCCACCGTACCGGTGGTCGTGACCGGCGAGGACGTCCTCTCCATCGAAACCCTCCAGTGGATCGACGGGTTCACCACGTATGAACTGGAGCGAAACGACAAGATCATCGGCGCCACGAGCATCGTCACCCTGATCCGGCAATACAACAACGGCGTGCTGCCGGTATATGAGAGTCAGGTCAGAGACGTCGTCGGGACGATCCCCGAGGACACCAGAAAACGCTATCTCAACGGCAACATGGAGGCCGTCATCGAGTTCTCCACCGTAGACATGGAAATGGACATCGCCCGGTCGATGATCAAGAACCTGGAGAAGGAGGCCGCCTTTTATCAGGCGCCCCCGGGCACCACGGTGATGGTGACCGGGACGCTGGACATGTTCACCAACCTGATGGACGATATCGCCAGGTCAAAGACGACGATGGTCATCGCCGGTTTTGTGCTCATCTTTGGATTTCTGCTGCTGGTCTACCGGCGCTCCAGCGCCATCACCCCCCTCATCCCGATCGTGATGATCGTGGGGTGGAACGGGGCGATCATGTACCTCTTCGGGCTGGACTACAGCCCGATGACCGCCACCCTGGGGTCGATGACCATCGGCGTGGCCTCGGAGTACACCATCCTGATCATGGAGCGTTGCGAGGAGGAACTCGCACGCGGCCTCGACATCTACACGGCCATCCAGACCGCCGTCCAGAAGATCGGGATGGCGATCACCGTCTCCGGCATGACAACAGTCTTCGGGTTCTCCGCCCTCATCCTCTCGGAGTTCAACATCATCTCGAACTTCGGCCTTGTGACCGTGATCACCGTCGGTTTCTCGCTTATCGGCGGCATCCTGGCGATGCCGGCGGTGCTCTCACTGATGTACCGCTATTCCAACCGTAACGGCGCACAACCGGCGGCGCAGCCTTCGGTATAACCCTTTTTTTCCAGCGGCGCCTCGTTCATCGGCAGACCTATACGCCGGAGCGTCGGAGTCACAATCACCATGCCCGACCCCGCTCCGTCCACACCCCTTGATCGGAGGGCAGCATATCTGATCATCCTGCTCTTCGGCATCGTCAGCCTCTTTGGTGACGTCATCTATGAGGGGGCGAGGAGCGTCACCGGACCCTATCTGTTTGCCCTCGGGGGTTCGGCCCTCGTCGTCGGGGTCGTGGCAGGACTGGGAGAGTTCCTCGGCTATGCCCTTCGCCTCCTCTCCGGGCACCTCGCCGACGCCACGCACCGTTACTGGACGCTCACCTTCCTTGGCTACGGCATGCTGATCGCCGTCCCCCTGCTCGCCCTCGCCGGGTCATGGGAGATGGCCGCCCTGCTCTTCATCGTTGAACGGATGGGGAAGGGGATCCGGGCACCGGCCAAGGACGCCATCCTCTCGAATGTGACTTCAAGCGTCGGACGGGGATGGGGGTTCGGGATCCATGAGGCGCTCGACCAGATCGGTGCGATCATCGGGCCGATCATCTTTTCCGCCGCATTCCTCCTGCACGGCAATTACCGGGCCGGATTTGCCCTGCTGCTCATCCCCTTCGCCCTGATGATGCTCTCACTCGTCGTCACCCGGAGTCGGGCCCCGGCGCCGGCGGCACTCGAGAGGGCGGGCGGACCGGCGCAGCAGGCACCGCCCACCAGCACCCTTGTCCCCTACGCCATCTTCACCGCCCTCACCATGGCCGGTTTCGTCGCCTTTCCACTCATCGCCTATCACCTCACCGCCACCGCCACACTCTCAGAGGCGGAGATCCCCCTGTATTATGCCGTCGCCATGGGCGTCGACGCCGCGGTCGCCCTCATCGCAGGGCGCCTCTACGACCGCATCGGCCTTTCGGTGCTCGCTGCCGCACCCATCATCGGCATCGCCGTACCCTTCCTCGCCTTCACGTCATCCCCGTCCATGGCGCTTGCAGCCGCGGCCCTCTGGGGAGCGGCGATGGGCATTCAGGAGACCGTATTGCGCGCCGCAGTCGCTGATTACACCCACCTCTCAAAGCGCGGACGGGCCTACGGCATCTTCAACACCATATATGGGGCAGGATGGTTTGCGGGCAGCGCCGTAATCGGATGGGTCTACGGGATCTCGATACCCCTGGCCATCGGCTTCGCCGCCGGGATGCAGATGCTGGCGCTGCCCGTATTCTTCCATGCAAAACGGAGGATGGAGACGGGACGAGCTTCAGGAACCTGAATGCTCAGAATACGAAAATGCAACTCACTAAATGAAAGAGGGCCGGGGCCGAGACTCGAACCCGGGTCGGGGGATCCACAGTCCCCTAGGATGACCAACTACCCCACCCCGGCAAAATACTCTACAATGTTAGATGATACCATTGATTAACCTATCGGCAGGCCGGGCGCCGGGAAGGCCGATTCTGACCCTGTACACTCCCCCCGAACCTCAAAGCGCCGGCACGGGAGAGAATTAATAGGGGGAGATGCCCTAATACATAGCAATAATCCGGATTTCCCCGAAAAGGGGCCGGAAATGTGGGGGCGCGGGAGATGGCAAAGAAGAAGAAGGCAGGAAAGGAGAGCGAGGGCTCAAATATCAGGACACCCATCGTCTGTGTCCTTGGACACGTCGATCACGGCAAAACATCTCTCCTCGACTGGATCCGGGGATCGTCCGTGGTTTCCGGCGAGGCAGGGGCGATCACCCAGCATATCGGGGCGACCCTCGTCCCGTTCGACGCCATCGGACGGATGAGCGGTGCGCTCCAGAACCTCCAGATCAACGTTCCCGGCCTCCTCTTCATCGACACACCGGGCCACCATGCCTTCACCACACTCCGCGCACGGGGCGGGGCGCTTGCCGACATGGCGATCCTGGTCGTCGATATCAATGAGGGGTTCCAGCCCCAGACGATTGAGGCGCTTGAGATCCTCCGCACCTACCGCACCCCCTTCGTCGTCGCCGCCACAAAGATCGACCGGATCCATGGGTGGCGGGTGAACAAAAACGCCCCCTTCAAGAAGACCTTCGAGACGCAGGGTGACCGCGCCAAACAGATCTTCGAGAACAAGACCTACGAGCTGATCGGAAAACTCTCTGAGATGGATTTCGCCTGCGAGCGCTTCGACCGCGTGAGCGACTTCGCCCGGAACGTCGCCATCGTCCCGGTCTCCGGGGTCACCGGCGAGGGGGTGCCCGACCTGCTGATGATGCTCATCGGTCTTGCCCAGCGCTATATGACCGAGGCCCTCGCCGTCTCGGTGGACGGTCCGGGCGCCGGCACGGTGCTCGAGGTGAAGGAGGAGCGCGGTCTCGGCATGACCCTGGACGTCATCCTCTACGACGGCACCATCTCGGTCGGCGAGGAGATTGCCGTCGCCACCGCCGACGGCGTCATCAACCAGAAGGTCAGGTCCCTCCTCAAACCCCGTCCGATGTCGGAGATCCTCGTCGAGGAACGGTTTGAACGGGTGAAGACGGTCACCGCCGCCGCCGGGATCAAGGTCTCCGCCCCGCACCTGGAGGGGGTCATCGCCGGATCGCCGCTCCGCGTCGTCCGCACGCCGGCCGACCGCGATGAGATCAACGAGGAGGTGCGGCGCGAGGTCGAGGAGATCCATGTCAACCTCGCCGAAGAGGGGATCTTCATCAAGGCGGACACCATCGGCGCACTGGAGGCACTGGCAAAGGAGCTGCAGGACCATGAGATCGGGATCATGCGGGCAGAGGTCGGTCCGGTCTCCCGCCACGACCTCATCGAGGTCGGGACGATCAAGGACAAACTCAATGCCGTCCTCCTCGCCTTCAACACCCCCATCCTCCCGGACGCCCTGGAGATGCTGAAGGACCCGACATGCCGGGCCACCGTCTTCACCGGCGACATCATCTACAAGCTCATCGACGACTACACCGAATGGGTCGAGGAGCAGCAGCGGCGGATCGAGGCCGCACGCTTCGAGCACATCATCCTTCCCGCAAAGATCACCATCCTGGAGGGCTGTACCTTCCGGCAGAGCAACCCGGCGGTGGTGGGGGTGCGGATCCTCGGCGGCAAACTCCGCAACGGCGTCAACCTCGTCAGGCGGGACGGCAAACGGATCGGCCAGTTGAAGACGATCCAGATCCGGGGCGAAAACGTCTCAGAAGCCGACGCAGGTGCCGAAGTGGCCATCTCCATCGACGGTCCGACCATCGGACGGCAGATCAATGAGACGGACGAACTTTATGCCGAGATCCCGGAACACCACGTGAAAGTGCTCGAAAAAGAGATGCTTCCAACCCTCAAACAGGGAATGAAAGAGGTTCTCGAGGAATACACATCCATGCGCAGGAAGGAGCACCCCTTCTGGGGCAAGTAGTATTTAATACCCTGCGTACCCAACATGATAGACACGTCTGATACCATCAGGTCGAGAAGGAGTCATAATAATGGTCGATTTCAAAGTTGTCGTATCTGACACGAAGGCGGGCCGCGCCTACAATATCGAGGCTAGCGGGGCGGCCGCATCAGGGTTTGTCGGAAAGAAGATCGGGGACGAGATTGAAGGCGGACCCCTCGGGCTTACCGGATACACCATCACGATCACCGGCGGGTCTGACCGGACCGGCATTGCCGCACGGCGGGACCTTCCGGGCGCGGGACGCAGGAAGATCCTCCTCTCCGAGGGTTTCGGTTTCCACCCCACCCATGCAGGCGAACGCCGCAGGAAGTCGATCCGCGGCAACGAGATCACAACGGACTTCGTCCAGATCAACGCCGTCATCGCAAAATACGGCGAGAAGTCAGTGGACACACTCCTCGGCAAGACCGAAGAGGCAGAAGCCGCAGAATAAGGTGCCCGGCGCACCCGCCCAACACCGATCGCCGCCTTGAAATCAGGCGGCACTCTGTTTTTTCCTGCCACACCCTCAGCAGAGCAGCCGTGGCGTAAAATAATAGTATCAGGTCTGCCGGTCCGCCCGGAGCCTCACCTCTCCTCGAGCACACCCTCACGGATCGCAGGAAGGAGATCCGACCACGTCACGTTGTAGCGGCGGGCCAGAAGCACGGCGGCGGCGCCGGCCCTGAGATGCCCGTCAAATTCACCGTCGATCACACCGTTCATCTCGGCGATCACCGCGTTCTCCTCCCTCCCGGTGGCGTCGGCAATGCGACGCACAAGGTCATGACAGGGATCAGGCGCCTCGAAGATCTCCGGCCCCGGCCTGAAGCCGAGCGGAATCGATACCGATGCCACATCAAATGCCGGAAAAACCTTCCCATTCTCGATCTCCACCAGTCCGGACGATGCGGCGAGACGGAGAACGGCGTTCGCCTGGTCCACATTCATCCACTTCCGGTCGAGAGCCAGAAAAAAAACAAACTGGTTACGGTCCATTTCAGCGCGGTGCATCTGCTTGAACGGGGCCGCTACCGTGATCTTCAGGCTCACTCGCAGGCACCCTTCAGCATTTCTTTCACATGCATCGCATCCATCGCCCCACCGGTCCCCTCCTTGACCACGAAAACCTCAGTCCGGTCGCCCCGGTCCACAACCCGGAACAAAAAGCGGTTCTCAGAGATCGGGCGGCGCCCTTCGGCCCGCAGCAGGGTCTCGTGGATCGCCATCCTGAAATCGACCGATTCTGTCACATCGCCGAGCGAACCAGAGAGCATGTCGAGCGGCAGAAAATGCGTCCTGTCATCGGCAACATCGATGAGGACATCATGCTTAAAGAGATCACCGTCCTTCCGACGGGTCGTATGGCTGCGGTGAAGGGCGGCGACACCCCCGAGCACCCCGCGGAAAGGTGAAGACAGGGTAAAATTTAGGTCGAAACGGGCCGGAAAGCGGTAGTATATTCTGCGCATCATACACCTATGCGCATGTGGACCAGATAATCTCTGCTGTCCTGAGAGAGAGGAGAACCTTTAACCTGCATGGGAGGGAGGAGGGATCCATCATGACCACATACAGGGCACTCTTCCATCTGAACGACAACAGGAGCGCTCCGGGCGTATTCGCAAATATCAGGAACCTGCTTGACGATCTCGACGATGATGTTGCAATCGAAGTGGTCGGCAATGGAGAGGGGGTGAAAACGTTCCTGATCACCGGAAAACATGCAGACGAAGTGAAGGCACTCTCCGGAAAGAACGTCAGTTTCGCGGCCTGTTCCAACAGCCTCAGGAGCCACGGGTTTACAAAGGACGACCTCCCGCGATGCGTAACGATCGTCCCCTCCGGTGTCGGGGAGATCGTACGCCGGCAGGCCGAGGGGTATGCCTACCTCAAACCCTGAAAAAAAGTTATTCGATCAGAACGGCGTTAACGACGCCGTCCTGTCCCGGGCGGCTGACGATACGCGCCCGCCCGATCTCGGTCCTGATGATCGCACCTTTCGTCAGGAGGTTCCGGCGGACATAGTTGATGTTTGCCGGGTTTGCCTCCACTGTCTGGATGCCGACCTTCTTTGTCTCGCCGGTTGCAGGGTTCGAGACCGAGGCCATATCGGCGCGGAGCGCCCTGACCTTCACATTTCCGCCCCTGACCCGCATGAGCCGGCTCCTGTTCTCCCCAACATGGGTCTCTGCCGCTGCACGGCCGATTTCAAACCGCCTCTTCCCGCAGGCCGGGTGGTTCCTGCCGCCGGTCTGGCGCCGGACGGATCTTCCTTGCCACTGTATAGTATCACCTCAGGTGTTGTTCTGTGAGACCGATTAATCCCTACCAGAGTGCTATATATATTCAGGCTCACCGTATTTAAGGGTGATCACTCCAGTATTGCATCAACGACGGCCATAACGCCCTCTCCGCTCTTCATATTCGTCCGGAAAATTTTCATTTCCGGGTTGTACCGGCGCATGTCCGCCTCCATCCGGTCCATGTCGCACCCAACAAACGGGGCGAGATCGGTCTTGTTGATCACCGCAATCGAGGAACCGCGAAACATCATCGGATGCTTGTTCACAACGTCGTCCCCTTCGGTCGTCGAGACCACCACAATTCTTTTCTCCGCACCGAGGGCGAAATCGGTCGGACAGACCATGTTGCCGACATTCTCGATGAAGAGGAGATCGATCGCATCCAGGGGAAGGTCCGCGATGGCGTGCTCCACGATATGGGCATCGAGGTGGCACTCGGTGCCGGTGTTGGCATTGACGGCAGGAATGCCAAGGGCCACGATGCGTCTGAAGTCGTCGTCGCCATAGACGTCCCCGGCAATAGCGCCTGCACGGAGGTTGCGTTCACGGAGGAGGGGCACCATCCGTTCGATCAGCGCCGTCTTCCCCGAACCGATCGCACCGAGGAGATCGAATGCCCGAACACCGTGCTCCTTCAGGTGAGCGGCATTCGCAGCAGCGAGGCGGTCATTCGCTGCATAGACATCCTTCTCAATGGAGACGTCGATATGATGCATACAAGATCTATGAACGCGACCCCTATATAGGTTCATCAGTAATCTCATAAGCAATGGAACATGAGTGCATCCTCTATCCCTGCTATTTTCATGCCGGACTGAAGCGGGCCGAAGGGAGACGGGTCCCGAGGGCTGCTGCCGCAAAAAATCCGAGCCTCGCCGATCTCGAGGCCGCCCTCAAGAAATGCGGATACACCTATCGGACAGAGGAGAAGCACCACCCCGCCCACTGGCATCGCCGGGAGGGGCGTGCCGTGGTTTCCAGTGAGGAGCCAAAGGGTTCGGTGATCAGAAAGGTCGCCGGCGCCCTTGAGGTGAAGCGATGAGCGGTCTCTACGACCTCCACACCCATACCCTGATGAGCGACGGCGAACTGCTCCCCATCGAACTCGTCCGCCGCCTCGCTGTCCTCGGCTACGAGGTCGTCGCCATCGCCGACCATGTCGACTGCACGAATATCACGCAGGTGATCGACGCCGCCACCTGCCTGAAATCGAGTGCGGCCCGCTACGGCGTGCGACTGCTGGCAGGGGTGGAGATCACCCATGTGCCGCCCGAGGAGATCGCCGGGCTTGCAGAACGGGCCAGAGACGAAGGGGCCGATGTGGTCGTGGTGCACGGTGAGACGACGGTGGAACCTGTGGCAGCTGGCACCAATCACGCCGCCTGCGCCTCGAAAGATGTGGACGTCCTCGCCCATCCGGGTTTTATCACACCGGAGGATGCACGACTGGCGTCCAGAAACGGCGTTGCCCTGGAGATCACCTCACGCGGTGGGCACAATCGCACAAACGGGTATGTGGCCGGGATCGCCCGGGAGGCGGGGTGCATGCTCGTGGTGAACTCTGATGCCCATGCGCCCTCCGACCTCCTGACGGCAGAGGAAAAAATGGCGGTGGCACGCGGTGCAGGGCTAACAGAGGAAGAAAGCGGCAGATCAGCATCCTTAAATATTCTTTCGGATTTACTCGGCATTTAATCGATATTTATACTTTATCGATACTTTTAAATATTGTTGGAATGCATTTATATATGCTATCCCTTCTTCGGAGGGGTCTTGACGAGGTAATCCTATTGAAACTAGTGGGGCCGATTATTAAAATTTGCGGTTCTCACACCCTTATCCTGAGGTGTGATGCCGCCCAACTGCCCCGCCTCTATGGAGAGGTGTTCGATAGACGCCTCAGGCCGGCAGGAAAAATTGTGGATATCTTTGGAAATGTGGCCTCGCCCTTCGCTGCAGTCAGGTGCCGACAGAACTGCACGATACGGACAGGCGAGAAACTCTATACAAAAGGTGACGGGAAATGGCAGAAATCGAGAAATTGAAGATGCTCCAGAGTGAGCGCGAGGCTCTCAAGAAGAGAGTGCGCACCACCGTCAAGGAGCAGGAGAGAAAGCGCGAGGAGGCAACCGAGAACGTCTGCCCGGAGTGCGGCAGCCGTCAGCTCGTCCACGATTATGAACGTGCAGAACTGGTCTGCAAGAACTGTGGCCTCGTGATCGACGAGGAGTTCATCGACCGCGGTCCGGAATGGCGTGCCTTCGACCATGACCAGCGGGTGAAGCGCTCCCGTGTCGGTGCCCCGATGACCTTCACCATCCACGACAAGGGTCTCTCGACGATGATCGACTGGCGCAACCGGGACAGCTATGGGCGCGCCATCTCGTCGAAGAACCGGGCGCAGCTCTACCGCCTGCGGAAGTGGCAGCGGCGTATCCGTGTCTCGAACGCCACAGAGCGGAACCTTGCCTTCGCCCTCTCCGAACTCGACCGGATGGCGTCGGCCCTCGGTCTGCCGAGGAACGTGCGGGAGACCGCCGCCGTGATCTACCGTGACGCCGTGGACAAGAACCTGATCAGGGGCAGATCGATTGAAGGCGTCGCTGCCGCCGCCCTGTATGCCGCATGCCGGCAGTGCTCGGTCCCGAGGACGCTCGATGAGATCGCCGAGGTGTCCAGGGTATCCCGCAAGGAGATCGGGCGCACATACCGGTTCATCTCCCGCGAACTGGGCTTAAAACTCCTCCCGACCTCCCCGATCGACTATGTGCCCCGCTTCTGCTCCGGCCTCACCCTGAAGGGCGAGGTGCAGAGCCGCGCCGTCGAGATCCTCAGACAGGCAGGCGAGCGTGAACTGACGAGCGGCAGGGGACCGACCGGCGTCGCCGCCGCCGCCATCTACATCTCCTCGATCCTCTCCGGGGAACGGAGGACCCAGCGCGAGGTGGCAGAGGTGGCGGGTGTCACCGAGGTGACAATCCGCAACCGCTACAAGGAACTGGCAGAGAAACTGGATATCGAGATCATCCTCTGATCTTTTTTTTGGACGCACCTTGCGCGGCCTCCGCCGTATCGTTCACTCTTTCATCTGCCGTCGGCATGTGCCCATCAGGAACAGATATAAGGTGACGGCGGCAATACTATTAGGCAGGATCAGAGCGTGATCCAGCATGCGGGCTCGTAGATCAGGGGAAGATCGCATCGTTCGCAACGATGAGGCCGCGGGTTCAATTCCCGCCGGGTCCATACCATTTTTTGTTATTCTGTCATCGCCATTTTCTGCCCCATAAACCAAACCCGGACAATCGATCCGTCTCCACCTGTAGGCGACACCCATGCTGTGCGCCGATAATTCGTCCGAGAAAAAACGGAAAGAACAAAAAGGTGCACATGGCACCTTCAAATGATGAATGCCGCATCCGGGGCAGAAAAGGAGAAGAGGGGCACACAACGCGCAATCATCTTTGTCATCGCCCTCGCGGCCTTTATGGGATCGCTCGACGTGAGCATCGTCAATATCTCCCTGCCGACGATTGCCGCATCCTTCGGCATCGGAACCGGTCCGGTCTCATGGGTCTCGATCGCCTACCTCCTCGTCCTCTCCAGTTTTCTGCCGGCATTCGGGAAGATCGGCGACCGGATCGGGTTCAGGCCCGTTTTTCTCTCAGGGTTCACGATATTTCTGGCCGGATCGCTCCTGTGTGGACTGGCAACCGACATACTCCCCCTGATCGCCTTCCGCGTGCTGCAGGCGATCGGAGCAGCGATGCTCACTGCCATCGGTCCGGCGATGGTCTCGACCCTGCTGCCCGCCGCCGTGCGGGGAACCGGACTCGGGATCACCACCTCCTTTGCCTCCCTGGGCATCGCCGCTGGTCCAGCGGTCGGCGGGTTTCTGACCGCCTATCTCACCTGGCGCTGGATCTTTTTTATCAATATCCCGGTCGGTCTTGTCGCCCTGCTGCTGGCGGTGCGGGTGATCCCCTCCCTGCCGGTGTCGCGGCCCGAGACGCCGTTCGATCTTGGCGGGGCGGCACTGATCTTCGGGGCACTCGGGAGCGGCATCTTCGCCCTGAACATGGGGCAGAACCTCGGCTGGACCTCCACACCCATCTGTGCGGCATATGCGGCGGCGCTCATACTTTCCATTGCATTTTTCGTGCAGGAGCGACGCCACCCTGAACCGGTCATCGACCTGCACCTGTTTTCGAATCGGAGTTTCTCCTTTGCAAATGCCGCCGCCCTTCTCCTGATGCTTGTGTATACAGGAGCGATCTTCCTCTTCCCCTTCTATCTGGAGCTGGTCCGGGGCTATACGCCGGACATCTCCGGACTGGTCCTGATGGTGCCGTCGGTGATGATGCTCATCGCCGGACCGATCGCCGGACGACTCTCCGACCGTTTTGGTTCACGGGGGATCTGCACGGTTGCGACGGCGATCCTCTGCATCTCCTTTCTGCTGTTCTCGGGGCTTGACGGGGCCACACCAGTCCCCTTCATGCTGCTCTCCCTCGCCCTGATGGGGACCGCCACCGGACTCTTCATCCCGCCGAGTTCAAGCCTGATCCTGCGGTGCAGCCCTGCCGACCGGCAGGGCATGGCCTCAAGCGTGATGATGGCGATCCGGGACGGAGGGGCGGTCGTCGGCGTGGCGGTCTTCGAGGCGCTCTTTGCCGCCGCGGTGGTCACCGGCGCCATACCAGCGTCGGTCGATCCGGCGGCACTCGTCGGGGGGTTTCAGACGACCTTCCTTGCGGGTGCGGTCGTGGCAGGACTTGCCACCCTCTGCTCGTTCAGTACGCGAGATCCCTGAAGGGCGGCAGGATCATCCCTCCACCACCTCAAACCAGCGGTCCCTCAGCCCCACGTTGCACTGCGCAATATAGAGGGCGTCGCCGGTCTCGATGACGCCGTTCCGGTGCACGTCGGTGGCATGGAAGCGTTCGGTTCCGGCCTCCGGTTTCGCCACAAGACCGACGACTTCCTTCAGCACGCGGAGGGTGTCGGCCTGATTCACCGCACCGTCGCCATTCGCATCGCCGGGGAGACAGGGGAGGACACGGATATACTCCGGTTTCACACAGGACCCGGCACCGCCGTCCACCGAGAGGGAGACGTCATAGGTGCCGGGGACGGTATAGGGATGCACCGGATTTGGTTCTCCGGAGGTGGCGCCGTCCCCGAACGACCAGTTCCATGACGAGGGTGAACCCTCCGTCAGACCGGTGAATTGGACACTCAGGGGGACGAAACCCTCCAGGGGTGCGGCGCTGAAGTTGACGGTCATGGGCGGGCGGTCCACACGGATACAATCTTCCTGCGTCAGGGAATCGTTCCCCCACGCATTCGAGACGGCGAGCGTCACCGTATAGTTCCCTTCGGCCCGATAGACGTGGACCGGGTGCTGCTCGTCAGAGGTGGCGCCGTCCCCGAACTTCCACCACCAGGCGGTCGGCGCATTCATCGAGGTGTCGGTGAACTGCACCGAAAGCGGCGCATCGCCGCTGAGGGGATCGGCGGAGAACCCTGCCACCGGCGCATATGGCGAGATGGCACTGTGGATCGTGATGTTCCTGACATACATCACGGAGGTGCCGCTGGCCGAGGGGTAGTGGCCGTTGTAGTAGTACCAGAAGGTCTCATTCCAGGACTCGTGCATGTCCCAGTTCCCCCAGACATGCATTCCGGCCGCATTCGTCGTCTCCCCGAAAAAATACAGCCGCATGCCGTGATCAAAACTCTCGTTCACGTACCCGAGATCATCCCCGTGATACCAGATGAGCCCGAAGGGGCCCTGCCCGGGGTCGGGAGTGTCGATGTACGCCGCGGGCCAGCGCTTCGTCAGACCGTCCGCCGCCCTGAACGCCACCAGGTCCGCCGGGTCTGCCCCGCCGACAAGGTCGAGGAGCGCTGCCACATCGGTGCCCATGAACTCGCCGTGGTCCTTATAGAGGATGTTCACGTCCTCGTCAGGATTCCAGGGGTCGTAGGTCTCGCCTGGATGTGTATCCTCCCATGCCCCTTCAAAGACCGGGCCCTGCGTATAATAGACCGTCTGACCGTCTCCGAGAACGGGCAGGTTCTCCATCATCCAGACCCAGTCCACCGTCGCCCTGCAGAGGACCGTCTCATCGTCGGAGGCGAGTTTTGTGATCGTCACCTCCGTGGTGGTGAGGGCGGCAGCGGCAGGGGCGGCGAGGAGACAGATCAGGAGAAACAGCATCGCCACAGAGCAGGCGTGCCGGCCCAATCTCTGTACGGCATCTCTGGGAGCATGAATTCCGGGCATTTTTCGATTCATCGCATTCACCACATCTTGAAGGACCAGATAAGAGGCATCGTGCCACTATTCAGGTATCGGCACACTTTCCTGTTATATTTCTGCATATTTCAAGATCCCTATCATTCGCACGGGGGAGGGGGTGCCGAAACCGGATCACGACAAAAAAGAGAGGGGATGAGACGGCACCGCCGCCGATCACGCTTCCCGCCTGAAGAGGGATAATGCCGCAATGGCGGTGAGGGCGATCCCCCACCAGACGGGCGTCTGGTGCGCAGGGGTGTCGGTCGGGTTCGCGGTGGGCGGGGTCGCCGTCGCGGTGATGGGAACCGCCGTCGCCGGCATATTGGCCTCTGCCTCCGCACCAGGCGGAGTTATCACCTGAATCTCAGCCTCCACAGGCGGAACGCTCGCCGCCACTTCGGCCGCCTCTCCTGCCGCCACGGCGAAGTAGGAGAAGCCCGGCGAGGTCGCACGATAGACATAACGGCCCCCTTCCTCACCAATCAACACCGTCGGGAGCGCCAACCATGCCCCCTCATGATAGCGCCAGAGGGTGATGCCCTCCGGTGTCAGCCCCTGCTCCTCCAGCCATGCCGCCGGCACATCGAAGGTGAAGACCGCCTCGGCGATCGCAGCGTCGGTTGTGTAGGTGAGGTCGGCGGCGAGATACTGGTAGACCGGACCGTCCAGACCATCGGGCCCGTCCGTCACCGGATCGATTCCGATCATCACACCGTCGATCCGTTCTGCTGCCCTGAGGGTGATCCCGGTTACCGCCGAACCCGAAAAGTGCATCGTCGCCGTGTCACCGGGGTTCAGGTTGCCGGCGGCGGCGATGTCACCGGAATCGTCGTCACCCCCATCATCGCCGAAGAAATATCGGTCAGGGGTCTCCATGAGCGGATACGCATCGGTGAAACCATCGCCGGCATAGGGCACGTCACCGATGCCGTCGCCGTTCTGATCGGTGCCGTTGTAGGCTTTTCCCCAGTGGTTGCCCATCGGTGAGGTCCAGGTGCGCCCGCCATAATGGTAGGTGAGGGTTCCGGGGGAGGCCCAGAGGATGTCCAGGGAATCATACTCAGCTGCACTCGCGTTGCAGAACGAGTTGAGATAGACCTGACAGTCCACAGAGTCCGAGATCCCGCATCCAAACAGGGTATCGGACATGGTGCAGCCCGTAATGACAGTGGTTATGGCTTCACCAAGCAGGATTCCCATGAGATCATTCTCCTGCACCGTGCACGAAGCGACCTGGCAATCCTCCAATCCCCAGAGTGCAATCCCATACAAACCGCCGGAGACACTGCACTCCTGGAGAGAGCAGTGTTCGGCATTCATAAGAAACATGCCCAGGTAGTCGTTGCCCTGCGCCAGACAGCCGTTGATGCTGCAGTTGCCGACCTCATCGAGAATCATGCCAAATTCGCCATTGTCCTGCACGCTACACCCGTCGATATCGCACCCCTCCGCGTCCCAGAGTGCGATCCCATAGTAATTATTGGATGTCGCAATGCACTCCGAGATCTGGCAGTCTGCTGAATGATACACATCTATCCCCGTATCCGTTCCCACGGCGGTGCAGTTCTGGATGGCGATCGCAGAGCACCCCCCGAGAGTGATTCCATAATAATCATCGGTTACCAGGATGCTGTCCATGGTGACGCCCGTGCTCTTCCAGAGATAGACACCGGCATAACTGTTGGAGAGTATCAGGTCATGGATCTCCAGCCCGGTGCAGTTGACCGCATAGATCGTCCCGGCATCGGCAAAGTCCCCTGCAGGATTGCCGGTGGCGTTGAGGAGATAATAGACGGGTTTTCCGTCGACCGTGTTGCTCAGATCGATCTCATGGATAAAGTGGGTGTCATTCCAGCCGTCGAGCCCGAAGTTGTAATGGTTGCCGTCCATCACGTTCCCGCTCAGCCTGCACCCCTCTGAACCGGAGATGAATATACCATCATACTCGTTCTCCGTCGCCCTGCATCCGGCGACCTCCACGGCAGAACAACCATGGATATACATGCCCATATCCGTATTTTCCGCGGCCTCACATCCGTCCAGCCCGACCGCCGACGACCCGGCAATCCGGATGCCATAACAGTTCTCCCGTGCCGTCACGCCCTCAAGGGTGGAGGCGGTGGTGTTCCAGAAGAAGACGCCATACCGGTTGTCCGAGAGGGTGAGGCCACGGATCTCCAGCCCCACAGAATCGATCGCATAGATCGTCCCGGCATCGGCAAAGTCCCCTGCAGGGTTACCGGTGGCGCCGCGGAGATAATAGACGGGTTTTCCGTCGACCGTGTTGCTCAGGTCGATTTCATGGACATAATCGGCATCACTGCCCCCGTAGAGGCCGAAGTTGTAGCAGTTCGACGCCATCGAGTTGTTCGTGAGGGTGCAGTTCTCTGAATACCGGATGTTGATGCCGTCCTCGTTTTCGGTTGCCGTGCATCCGTCAAGGAGGACGGATGAAGAACCGGAAACATAGATGCCCGAACCCGTATTGTTCCCGGCATCGCATCCGATGAGGCCGATGCAGCCGCCAGAATCGCCCCCATCTGAGGCGCGGACCTCACAGAGGTCCTCCTGCGCAGTCACGGCAGGTGCACCGACACAGAAATCATCAAACAGCGGTGCAATGTCGTGTGCCGTATGACCATGAGTCCCGTCATACCCGCTGGAGATACTGGCCCGACTGTTCATGGCGGTGGCGGTGCCGCTGCAGGAATACACCATGATCCCGTTCCCCCCATTGTCATCGGCACCGCAATCCCTGAGAGTGGTCCCTGAACATTCCGAGATATACATGCCATCGTCGGCGTTGGTGTTCGCCTCACAGCAGATGAGCGTGCTGTTCTCTGATTTCCAGAGAGAGAAACCCATCCCGGCATTCTCTGTGGCGATGCACCCGACGATCCCGGCAGCGTTCGCCCGGACCATCAGTCCGGCATCCCCGTATTCATCGCCCCCGCCGCTCAGCACAAAGCCCTCGACATTCACGCCGTCGGCAAGGACCGAGAGAGCACTGCCGTTCCCGCCGGCATCGATCACCGGCAGACCCTCGCCGGTGTCGATCCCCAGCAGGGTGATCGTGGTGTTCACGACGACGCTCTCTTCATAGGTGCCGCTCTCCACCCAGACCGTCTCACCGGCCGCGGCGGTATCGACCGCCGCCTGGATGGTCGGATAGTCCTGCGGCACCAGAAGGGCATCGGTGGTGAACGCCTTGATGCAGAGGTTGGTGTCAGGCATTATGTCGGTCAGATCCTCCCAATCGTCGCCGTCGACGCTCACATAACTCTGACCGGGTGCAGCGGTGGCATTGCTCGAATACCCCTCGATCGGCTTCTCCACCACGAGGGAGCGGGTATCGGTGGGGGCGGCGATCTTCAGCACCACCGAGAAGGTCTGGCCCGGCGAGAGGGGGACCGCCGCGGGCAGGTTGACGGTGTGGTAACCGGGCAGGGTGGCGGTGCCCGGGGTCCATGCCACAGGGCCCGAGGCATTGCCCGGCGGGGTGTCGATGTCACGGAAGACGGCGACGACATAGTCGGTGCCGGGTTCGCGGGTGTAGAAGCCCACCGACCGCAGGTCCTCGTAGCCGTCGGATGTAAAGAGGTTCGCACCATAGAGCGTCGTTGCATCACCGGTGCCGATGCTCGTCGTCCAGCCGAGGGGGTCATACCCATAGACATGATCCAGGGCACCAACGGGCTCGCCGGTGAAGAGCACCGACGTGAAATCCAGGTCATCGCCAACGAACGTGGAGTTCTCATCCCAGAAATTCCCGAGTTCGGGCTCATAGTATGAGATGTAGAAGTAGCCCCGGTCGCCGACACCCTCACCCCAGGAGTTCTTTGCAATGAAGGCTCCATCACCGGGAGGGGAGACCGTGAAGTTCGATGCAGGATAGGCGTCGTCCCAGCCCACCAGGGCCACGGCGTGTCCGCCATCGCTTTCATACCTTCCGTCGGCTGGACGGTAATAGGTGAGGCAATTGTCGGTAAAACAAGACCAGTTCACGTTAAATCCCACCCAGAGAGCACCTTCGTCCCTGATAGCCCGCTTGACCGGATCGTTGCCGAGCGGGCCGTCTCTCGGCGGGAGGAAGGTGACATCCCCGACATGGACCACCGGCGCACAGTCGGTGGGCGAGTCAGGAGAGGGCACCGGCAGGAGATAGGGGTCGTCGGACTCATTCACCGGACCACTCCAGCGGGCAAGGTAGGCAGTGGACACAAACGCCTGACCGCCGCCGCATGGGCCGACATCGAAGCCCTCAGGATAGAGGTTCGAGCAGAGGTTCTTCATGTTGTTCTCTGAGAAGTCCCATGCGATCCCGGTGTCGGTGAGCAGGGTCGATTCAAGGGAGGCATAGGTTGCAAAGGCCCAGCAGCTCCCGCACCGCCCCTGGTCCCGCACCGGGGTGACCCGCCCCTCATCCCTGAGGTCGAAGGCGGCAGGGAGCGGTTCGGGCTCCGCAGAGACAACCGAATGTTCGGGCCAGACCAGCAGAGCAGGAGCAGGAACAAGACCGGTCAGTGGATAGGGCGATTGTTCCGTCAGGGAACCGGCCATGCGACTGCAGAGAGCGTCGGAAGCGACCGCACCGCCACCCTCACCATAGGAGACAAAGGCCGGATTGAGGGGCGCACATTCAAACTGGACGGCTGATGCCCCCTGCACGGCGAGGAGGAGGGTAAAAGCACAGAATATCAGGAAGGGTGTGGGGGATTTCATCACGATCACCGCATGAACGATGTGGAGTGATGGTATGCCATTCCATATATGGCAATCGAATATGTACACGCCCATAAACCGAAATTTTTGTTTTTCCTGGAATTCCATACAGAAATAAAGGGAAAAGGCACCCTAATGACCGGAATATTCAATCAGGGCGATCAGGACGTGCTCTCAGAGGGGTGAAAAAAGGAAAAGGGTGATATAATCGCCGGTGCGACTCTCTCAGAGGACTGACGATGAAACACGAGATCATCGGTGACAACCTGCAGATGGTAAAACTCTCCCTGGACCAGGGGGAGCGGATCAATGCCGAGGCCGGCGCAATGGTGAACATGAGCGGGAACATGCAGATGGACTCCCATATGAAGGGCGGACTTCTCGGCGGCCTGAAGCGGGTGCTCACCAGCGAAAGCCTGTTCCTGACCGAGTTCACCCCGCAGGGGGGCAGCGGCTTTGTCTCCTTCGCCGGGAACGTCCCTGGCCGGATCTTTCCTGTGGATGTCACAAAGGGCGAGTTCATCGCCCAGAAGGATGCCTATCTCTGTTCTGAGGAGGGCGTGCATCTCGACATTGCCTTCACCAAGAAGATCCGTTCGGGCTTTTTCGGCGGCGAAGGCTTCATTCTCCAGCGGTTGTCGGGTTCAGGGACCACCTTCCTCCACTGCTGCGGCGACATCATCGAGATGGACCTTGCGCCCGGCGAAGTGGTGCGGGTGGAGACCGGGCTTGTGGTCGGGTTTGAGGCAGGGGTGGACTACTCCATCCAGCTGGCAGGCGGCGTGAAGACCGTCTTCTTCGGCGGCGAAGGTCTCTTCCTGACCACCCTCACCGGTCCCGGAAAGGTGATCCTCCAGTCGATGGACGTCGCAAAACTTGCATCGTCCCTCATCCCCTTCCTCCCCCACGACACCTCGGGAGGCGGGGCCGGCGGGATCAATATCAAGATCTGAATCCCTTTTTTCTCTTTTTACGGGCAGCCTGACACCTAAAAAAAAGGAGTTATCTCCGCCTGATCAGCAGCAGGGCCCCGAGCGCTGCAACGGGAGCAAAGACAAGCGGGCTCTTCTGTGTCGCCGGGGGCAGGGTTTCTGCCGTCTCCACCGGTTCTGCAGGCGTCAGCGTCGCTGAGGGTGTCATATTCTCTGCTACGACCGGGGCCTTCTCCGGCAGGGCGGTGATGGCGAAATACGAGAAGCCCGGTGTTTCGGCCCGGAAGGTAAAGGCGTCACCGCTCTCGCCGGTCACTTCCACTTTGAGGCGCTCC
>NZ_PGCL01000007.1 GCF_004297185.1 Methanofollis fontis | reverse complement strand
GCCGAGAGGGCGAACCCCATCTCATGGGTGACCACGAGCATCGTCATGCCGTCTCGAGAGAGGTTCTTCATCACCTCGATCACCTCCCGGGTCAGTTCCGGGTCCAGCGCCGAGGTGGGTTCGTCGAAGAGGATCACGTCCGGGTCCATCGCAAGCGCACGGGCGATCGAGACCCGCTGCGCCTGACCACCCGAGAGTTCGGCAGGATAGTTGTCGGCCCAGTCCTCCATCCCCACACGACGGAGTTCGAAGAGCGCCTTTTCCCGCGCCGCCTTCGCTTCCATCCGCTTCACCTTCAAAAGGGCGATCTCCACGTTCCGCAATGCCGTCAGGTGGTCGAAGAGGTAGAAGTTCTGGAACACCATCCCCATCCGCTGACGATAGGCGTTGATCCGGGAACCCGAGTTCGTCACCTCCTCGTCATGCAGGAACACCCGACCCTGGTCGGGCGGGGTCAGCTGGTTGATGCAGCGCAGAAGCGTGCTCTTCCCGGTCCCGGATGGGCCGATGAACACCTTTGTCTCGCCCTTCCGAACATTGAACGAGACGCCGCGCAGCACCTCGCGGTCACCGTAGCGTTTGTGGATGTCCTCCACTCGCAGGATATAGTCGCCGTGTTCCATTGGTTATGCACCTCCCTGTCCGAATCCCGGGACACTGATCCGTTTTTCGATATGATTCAACGCCCGCATGCCCGCATAGTTCATCAGGATATAGATGCACGCCGCCGCCAGGTAGATCGGCATCGTGACATAGGTCTGTGAGACGATCTGGGTCGTCCGGGTCAGCAGTTCGGCCACACCGATCGCATAGCAGACCGAGGTGTCGGTCAGCACCGTCGGGTATTCGTTCGACCACCCCGGCAGGGCGATCCGCACCGCCTGCGGCAGGATGATATAGCGGATCGCCTGCAGGCGGGACATCCCGAGCGATCGCGCCGCCGTCATCTGCCCTTCGCCGATCGCCTGGATCGCACCCCGAAAGATCTGCGACTGGTAGGCGGCGCCCCGGAGACCGAGCACCACGACCGCCACCATGAAGGGGGAGAGGTCAAGGTCCATCGAGGGGAATATCCCAAAGAAGAAGAGGAAAAGCAGGACGAGGACAGGCAGACCTCTGAAAAACCAGACATAGACCGAGATCACACTCCGGAGGGATCTGCCCCCATAGACCTGGCCAAGCGCCATCGGCAGCCCGAAGAGCAGACCGAGACCAAGAGAGGCCAGAACAAGAGCAAGCGTCATAAAGATCCCCTCGAGGAGATACGGGGACCATTCCATCAGGATCGTAAAGACGTCCATATTTTTCCCTTTCAACCGCCCGGGCGACATTCGGCGCCTTCAAAGGGCAGTTTTCAAATACTCATATTATTGCGGCATTTTAGAAAAGGTTTGGGATTTATCCGGGGCGAGGGGAAATTGCGACCTTAACGGGTGACAGACCGCGCATCCGGCCCAATGTGGCCCCGTTTCGCATGGAGGGTTTCACTCCCGGAACATCTTCAATGCATGAGAAGGATGATCGACAGCAGCCCTGACAGGCACCCATCACCTGAACACTAAAAAAAGGGATCGGCAAGCCGGTTCGGCCGCCTAGTCCATCTCGTACTTGGTCAGGAGTTCCTGCCATTTCGGGGATGCCATCAGTTCGGCAAGCCCTTCGTTGACCGTGATGAGCAGCCCGGTGTCCTCCTTGCGGATGGCGACGCCGTACTCCTCTCCAGTGTAGATCTCACCGACGATGTGGAGCGGTTTGCCCTCGATCGCCTTCATGTGCGGCGGGCGGTCATAGACCGAGGCATCGATCCGCTGGTTCTGGAGATCAGTGATGACAAGCGGGAAGCTGTCATAGAGTTTCAGGTTCTCCTTGGGCATCGTGCCGTTGGCGATCAGGTTCTCCTCGACCCAGAAGGCGCCGGTGGTCCCGCGCTGGGCACCGATCACGACCTTCCCGGCCATGATGTCGTCCATCGTGACAGACGAGTCGTCATGGACGGCAAACGACTGGTTGATCGTCAGGTAGGGGATGGAAAAGTTCACCTGCTCCTGCCGCTCCGGGGTGATCGTCATGCCTGAGTAGACCATGTCGATCTTGCCCTGCTGGAGTGCCGGGATGATCCCGTCCCATGCCATCGGCTGGATCGTCACTTCAAAGCCCTTCTGTTCGGCGATCCACTGGATCGACTCGACATCAAGCCCGGTGATGCTCCCGTCCTTCTGGATGTAGGAATAGGGAGGATATTCGCCGTCGACACCGACCACATACACCGGCGTTTCGGTAACGCCGCTGTTCTCTGGACCCTGAGTCTCTGAACCCTCGCTCCCGGTACAGCCTGCAAGACAGACTGCACATGCAAGAACGAGGACCAGCAGGGCACCACCAATCTTGGAATGCATTCGTGATGAGTTTGGCAGGAGGTTCATTTAATTTTTATGAATCGGTGTGTGACGGGCGCAATACCCGAGGAGGGACATAAAATCGGACATCACTATAGGATTATAATGAGTTAAACAATAGAGATATATTCCGTCGCCGGACACCGCCTCTTACGACATCAGCCCGGGGACGGCAAGCCTCCGCTCCAGATACCCGAGGGCGAGTGTGGCAAGACTCACCAGCACCAGATAGAAGATCCCCACCACTGCAAAGGTCTCGAAATAGGCAAAGTACTTGGCAGCGACAATCTTGCCGGCGCCGGTGAGCTCGATCACCGTGATCATGTAGGCGAGGGAGGAGTACTTGATCAGGTAGATGAACTCATTCGAAATCCCTGGGATGGCACGCCTGAGCGCCTGCGGCAGGATGATATAGCGGATCGCCTGGGCGCGGCTCATCCCGAGCGCCTCGGCGGCCGTCATCTGCCCCTCCTTCACCGAGAGCATGGCGCCCCTGATATATTCGGAGTTGTAGGCGCCGTTGCAGAGGATGAACCCGATCACCGCCGCCACGAATGGTTCGAAGACGATCCCGAGGGACGGCAGACCATAATAGATGATGAAGAGCAACAGCAGGAGCGGGCAGCCCTTGATCAGGATCACGTACCAGCGGCAGACCTGCATGATCCCCCACCCGCCGTAGGTGCGCCCGGTGGCGATGGCAATCCCCGCGAGGAGTCCGAAGGGTGCGGCAAGGGCGATCATCTCGACCGAGATAAGCGCCCCCTTCGAGAGGGCGGGGAGGAGGACATCCAGGAAAAAATCCGCTTCACTCATTGCTCATTCCAGAATCCCCGAGTTTTCCGACAAATGCACGGGTGCGCTCGAAGCCGCTGCCCGACCTGACCTCGGCCGGCGACCCCTGCTCGACGATCCGCCCGTGCTCCATGAACAGGATCTCGCTCGCTGCCGAGAGGGCGAACCCCATCTCATGGGTGACCACGAGCATCGTCATGCCGTCTCGAGAGAGGTTCTTCATCACCTCGATCACCTCCCGGGTCAGTTCCGGGTCCAGCGCCGAGGTGGGTTCGTCGAAGAGGATCACGTCCGGGTCCATCGCAAGCGCACGGGCGATCGAGACCCGCTGCGCCTGACCACCCGAGAGTTCGGCAGGATAGTTGTCGGCCCAGTCCTCCATCCCCACACGACGGAGTTCGAAGAGCGCCTTTTCCCGCGCCGCCTTCGCTTCCATCCGCTTCACCTTCAAAAGGGCGATCTCCACGTTCCGCAATGCCGTCAGGTGGTCGAAGAGGTAGAAGTTCTGGAACACCATCCCCATCCGCTGACGATAGGCGTTGATCCGGGAACCCGAGTTCGTCACCTCCTCGTCATGCAGGAACACCCGACCCTGGTCGGGCGGGGTCAGCTGGTTGATGCAGCGCAGAAGCGTGCTCTTCCCGGTCCCGGATGGGCCGATGAACACCTTTGTCTCGCCCTTCCGAACATTGAACGAGACGCCGCGCAGCACCTCGCGGTCACCGTAGCGTTTGTGGATGTCCTCCACTCGCAGGATATAGTCGCCGTTTTCCATATGGCTACAGAGCTCCCTTTCCGAATCCTGGTATGCTGATCCGCTTTTCCAGGCGCGAGAACACCCGGATGCCGCCATAGTTCAGCAGGATGAAGATCACGGCGGCAACGAGATAGATCGTCATCGGTTCTGCCGTCCTTGAAACGATCTGGTTCGCGCGCGTCAGGATCTCCATCACCCCGATCGCGTAGCAGATCGCCGAGTCGGTGAGCAGGATCGGATACTCATTCGACCATCCCGGCAGGGCGATGCGTATTGCCTGCGGCAGGATGATGCTCCGGATCGCCTGCCCGGTGCTCATCCCGAGGGATCGCGCCGCCGTCATCTGGCCTTCGCCGATCGCCTGGATCGCACCCCGAAAGATCTGCGACTGGTAGGCGCCCGACCGCAGCCCGAGCACCGTGATCGCCACCAGAAACGGGGGGACCTCGACACCAAAGATCGGATAGATCCCGAAGAAGAAGAGAAACAGCAGCACCAGGTTCGGCAGGCCGCGGAAGATCCAGACATAGACCGCAATCAGCCACCGCAGGGGCCGCGGCCCGTAGACCTGACCGACAGCCATCGGAACCCCCATCAGCAGCCCGAGGGCGAGTGAGGCGATTACCAGACCGAGGGTGACCACTACACCGGAGAGCATGTAGGGGACCGCTGCAAGAACAAGAGAAAGCGTATCCGTCACCCGGCCTCACCACATCTGGGGGCAGGAGCCGGCATCCTGGTGCTGTCGGGAGGATTCACGTCGGATATAGGTTGGGCACCATGATAATAAAAGATAGAGGGGAATCCCCCTCCGGGATTACTCCATCTCGTACTTCTGTTTGAGCTCATCCCACTTCGGGGAGGCCATCAGCCTGGCGAGACCTTCGTTGACGGTGGCGAGGAGTTCGGTGTCTTCCTTGCGGATGGCGACGCCGTATTCCTCATCGGTCTGGATGGTGCCGAGCACCTTCAGGGGCTTGCCCTCGATGGAGGTGCGGATGACCGGGACATCGTACATCACGGCATCGACACGCTTGTTCTGGAGATCGGTAAGGGCGAGCTGGATGTTGTCATAGAGCTTGAGGTCCTCCTCAGGGAGCTTGCCGGTTTCGACCAGGTTTGTCTCGATCCAGTCGTTGGCGGTGCAGCTGCGCTGGGTACCGGTGACGACTGTCCCGGCCGTGAAATCATCGAGGCTCAGTTCAGAGTCCTCACGGACGGCCACCGACTGGTTGACAACCCAGTAGGGCGTGGAGAAGCTGACCTTTTCCAGGCGCTCGGGGGTGATCGTCATGCCCGAGTAGACCATGTCGATCTTGCCCTGCAGCAGCGAGGGGATGATCCCGTCCCAGGCCATCGGCTGGATCGTCACTTCGAAGCCCATCTCGTCGGCGATCCACTGGATCGACTCGACATCAAAACCGGTCGGGTCACCGTTCTCGTCGATGTAGGTGTAGGGCGGGTAGTCGCCGTCTATTCCCACAACATACAGAGGTGTTTCAGCCGGCGCAGCAGTAGTGGTTGGTTCTTCGGTCGACGGACTGCCAGTGCAGCCGCAGAAGGCGACAGCACAGACCATGACCATCGCAATAAGCATTGCAATAGAACGTGAATTCATAAACTATTGTTCTGCCCGTACTTTATATAGCCATTGTGCGGGGAGCGCACCGGAAGGCCGGAGAGGGAAAAGAAATCCAATATCAATTAATCAGATCCGTTCAACCAGGGAGGCGCCCTCAGCCACAGTGTTTTCTGAGGAACTGCCTGACATTCTCCGAATGGATCCAGCCGCGGTCCAGTTCATCCACAAGGGCGTCGATCCGCTCTGCCGCCTCCAGGATTCGCACCGATGACGGCGTTTCCTCCAGCGAGGATAACCCCACGATCACCGCCAGCGGATTCCTGATATGATCGCCAAGTGTGGCAAACTGTTCGATGTTTGCATCGATCTGGTTGAACGCACGCCTCTTCAGGTCATCGATCCGCTGGCGCTCAGAGATGTCCCGGGATATTGAGATAACAACAGGATAGTCACCCATGTGAACAAGATGGGAACTGATCTCAACCGGGATGATCCGCCCATCGGCCGCGATCTGGGCCGATTTGTAGAGGGCGGAGCGATCATGGAGCAGACCCTTCATGACAGCGAGAAGATGCCCCATACGATCAGGGGGGACGAGACTGAGCGGCGAAAGAGAGAGCACATCCTCCCGGGAATAGCCAAACCGCAGGCAGGCAGCCTCATTGACCTCAACGAACCGGTCAGGAAGCCCATCGGCAGAGAGTGTGAACACCAGGATGGCGTCATAACTCCTGTTGAAGATCAGGCGGTATCGCTCCTCACTGAGGCGCAGATGCTCCTCCGCCGCCTTCCAGCGCGTGATCCTCCGGAAAAGAGCAATTCTCCCCGCGGCATGGGGGAGAGATGAAACCGAATATTCAAGCCAGATATGCCCGTCATCCCCGGAATCGACGCACATTTCAAACACTTCATCTGATGCAAGGAGATCAGGGGGAACCCCTGCCGGAGAGACAAGGGCGGGCAGGAGATATTCCCTGAAAAAGTGCGACGTCGGCATCCCTCCCGCATGGTTCCGCTCCACAGAGAAGAGGGATTCCATGGCGGCATTGATCCGCGCCACCCGCCCGCCCCCATCAATGATACAGATGCCATCGCCGATGGCGTCAATGACCGCCTGATCGGGCTCTGGGCGGGCAGGCATGCCTGTCGGGGGGGTGTGGTCGGGTGTCCGCATATTATTAGAAAGAAGTTTCCTTCCATTATTGATAATTTTTTTCATTTGCAGGTGACCGGGCAAAGCCTCTTTGCCACCGGTGCAGAGGCAGATGTATGCTCGTCGGCATCATTGCAGACACCCACGACAACATCCCCCTGATTAGAGAGGCGATCGGCGTGTTCAACCGGGAGGGCACCGCCCTCAATCTCCATGCAGGTGATTTCATCTCCCCCTTTGCCCTGAAAGAGTTCGGTCGCCTGAACACCCCTCTGATCGGGGTGTTCGGTAACAATGACGGCGATCGGGACCACCTGATGCGAACGGCTGCAGAGATGGAGAATATCGATCTGCGAGGCGATTCTGCAGAGGTGGAGATCGGGTCCATGCGCATCGGACTGGTCCATGGCCATGATACCGCCCTCCACAACGTCCTCCTCGAGGAGGGAGGATATGACGCCATCGTTTCAGGCCACTCCCATCGTCCCCTCATCGGTCGGTCCGGGACCTGCCTCCAGATCAACCCGGGTGAAGCGTGCGGATACCTGAGCGGGACGCCGACGGTCGCCCTCCTCGAGACAGAGAGGAGAGAGGTGCGCCTCGTCCGCCTCTGAGGAGAGGGGAATCACCCCATACAACCTTTAATACCCCTCCCGGCGCACGCGGATCCCATGCGCCATGCAGCATGGGGGGATACCGTTCTCGTCACCTATATCGGCCGCCTGGACGACGGCACCATCTTCGATCAGGTCGAAGAGCCGCAGGAGGTGGTGATCGGGGAGGGGAAGGTCAACCCCGCCTTTGAAGGGGCGCTCGACGGCATGGCCCCGGGCGAGACAAAAAGTGTGGTGCTTCCTGCAAAATTGGCCTACGGACCGTACAGGAGGAGGCTGATCTTCAGGCTGAAACGGAGCGAACTGAACCTCCCCGAAGAACCGGTTCCCGGCGGGGTCGCACGCATCAGCCTGAAAGACGGAAAACAGTCCCTTGTGACGATCCGGAAGGTCGACCGGCGGCACGTAGTCGTGGACGCCAACCACCCCCTGGCCGGAAAGGATCTCACCTTCACCATCACCCTCACCGCAATCATCGGAGAATAGGAGCACGACCCCCCTCTTTATTATCTGCCGGCACCACCCCGGAGCATGGAGGAGGAGAAGGAGCGGATACCCATCTACCGGGCGGTGACCGGCGAGACCCTCGAGGTGGAACGCTGCCGCCTGAGCGAGGACGAATGGAGGGAGCGCCTCAGCCCGGAGGCATTCAGGATTGCGCGGCAGGGGGGCACCGAGGCGCCATTTACCGGGCGTTACCATGACTGCCACGAGAACGGGATCTACCGGTGCATCTGTTGCGGCACCGATCTCTTCAGTTCAGATGCAAAGTTTGACTCAGGCACCGGATGGCCGAGTTTTACCGCCCCGGTCTCCGCACTCAACCTCAAGATGCGTATCGATCGCACATTCGGCATGATCAGAACCGAGGTACTCTGCGCCCGCTGCGATGCCCACCTCGGTCATGTCTTCGACGACGGTCCACCACCGACCTCCAGGCGTTTCTGCATAAACTCGGCATCACTGAGATTCGTTCACGGAGGGCGCGGCAGAGAGGGATAAATGGAAAGAATTAATCGGCATCAGGCTTCATTTTGTGTATGAATGAGGGCTGTGCCGGAGCAGCGGAGAAGTTCTGCGCCGGAGTCAGGGAGGCGCTGAAAGATGCCGAAGAGTATGGGTCTGCCCTCAGAGAGGACAGGAGAGCGGGTGTTGGCGAACGGGCGGTGATCACCGTCTCGGTCGGCGTGATCCTGGTTCTCCTGTTTGCCCTTCCGGACTTTTTCATGTTCTGGATTGTGGCGAGTTTTCTGCTGTATATGGTCAACCCCTTTATGATGTTCATCCCCTCTGGCGGGGCGGGTCCGGCGCTCCCGCAACGATCGGAGATTACTGAGTATATCGGGAAACTCAAGGAGATCGGAGCGATCAAGGGTGCGGTCACCTCAAACACAAGCGGAATTATCGAGATCGTCTGGAACCTCTTCTTCATCAACAGTCAGCCCCTCGCACCCGGGTTCTGGCTGATATACTCCATCGATATCCTCTTCGCCCTCTTCCGCGCCATCACCGGCAAATTCGACCTGATGATCACCCTGATCATTGCGGTGCAGTCGATCGCAATCATCCTCTTCTATGCGGTGATCTGGGGGATGAAGCCCTATTCCCCGGGTTTTTTCCGCAATGTCATCGACATCAGGCAGGACGTGAAGGAGGGGATCCAGGGGGGGATCCGCTCCACGGTGACGATTCTGGCATTCATCGGCGTCGGCGCCGCCATTGCCGGCACCCTGGTTATCGCCGCCATGCTCCTGCCCGGCATGACGCTGAACACCCTGATGGACTTTGAGAATATCACCCTCTTTAAAAGCCTGCTCCCGATCGTCCCGATCCTGCTCGCCCAGCTGATCATCGTTCGGACCCTGCAGGGGCGGGCCTCACGCCTGCTCCTGACCGATGTAAACCAGACACGCGTATCAGCGCTCAGGGAACGGATCCTCCCCGCTGCAGAGCGCATCGCACGGTCCAGCAGGGAGGACGGGGATGAATACTGTGCTCAACTTGAAGACCTGGAGAACGAATTCATGCGCCTCTCGGTCTATCGGCCGGAGAGTCACCGTATCGGCGGGGGGTTCACAGTGTATATGATCGTCCCGAACCTGCGGTTGATCCTGCGGCAGAAGGGGAATAAAAGAGCGGGTCAGTAGCCGTCCAGGCTGTCAAAATCCTCTTCGCCCTCATCCCCGCGGCCGCCGCACTGCCGCCACTCCTGCTCATCATAACACTCCGGGCAGATATCGTGCAGCCATGCGTCCGTCCTGAACGGGCGTTCACAGTAGGGGCAGATGCGTACAGAGGTGCGCCGGCAGACCGGACAGAGATCGGCATTCTGGTCAGAAGAGGAGTCCGGCAGATACCATTCCCCGCAGAGATCGCACCGCCGACGGCCGCGTGGTGCGTGGAGGTCTCCGATGGGGGGATCGGACACCATCCCACAGGGCCCGGCAGCGTCACCGGACGAAGAATGCTTTTTTTTCGGCATATTTTCCATATACATCTCAAATTCACCGGACGATTAAGGTTTTCACGGCACCACCCGGTCGCCCGTCCAGGCAGAGTGAATCCATGATGGAACCGCTCACCCACGCATACAGGATTGAGTCGTTTCCTGGCGGTGCGGACTGCTGAAAAAAGAAAAAGACCATATCAGAAGAGACCAGAGGGATACTGCGGACTGAAGAGGGCGATAAATGACGGGAAACGGGGATGCGGATGATATCGTGGCCCACGGCATGCGGGTGCACCGGCGGCTTGAAGGGCATAAATATCTGCTGCTCGCCCTCCCGCTCGTCCTCCTGCTGGTGCTCTACCCCTACCTCGAAAATTCGGCGATCGGGATGCTCGCCCTGAAGATCGTCTCCACCGCCACCCTGATAACAGCAGTCTTCTCTGTGAGCGAACGGCGAGGGCCCTTCTACTTTGCCGTGTTTCTGGCGGTGCCGGCGATCGGCATCGGCTGGTCTGACTATTTCTTCCAGTACCCCCACATTGTCCTGGCGCAGGGGATCTCCTCCATCCTGCTCTACAGCTTCACCACCCTGGCCATTTTGCGGTCCATCATCAGGGGCAGACTGACCGACGACATGATCTTCGGGGCCGTGGCCATCTACCTGCTGATGGGGATCACCTGGGCAAACGCCTATTCAGTTGCAGCGGCGATCAGCCCGGAGACCTTCATGCTCTCCGGCGGGGGTGGTCCCGGCGGCATCATGGTCTTCTCTGATTTCCTGTACTTCAGCTTCATCACCCTCACGACCGTCGGCTACGGCGACATCACCCCCCTCACCGCACCGGTACGCTCCCTCGCCTATCTCGAGGCGATCTCCGGTTCGCTCTTCATGGCAGTCTTCATCGCCCGCCTGATCGGGTCCCTCTCCTCAGGCGCCGATGAGGGCGATCGGAAATAGTTGAGCGTAAAGCCAGGTGCATGCGGGATTGTCGGGCTGAATAGGCACATTCCGGGCATTTTCCTGAGGGGTGGCCCCTGCCCGTGTAGATATATGGAGAGTGCGGGGGATGGAAACCCCCGTCCCATGCTGTTCGCGATCGATTAATCGCACCTGGCCGGGAGGGGAGGCCCCTCCCGGACCCACCCCCTCGATAGGATAGGGAGCGGATCATTGAAGCCGTGGATATGAAGAGGATGTGGGTTATTCTGGCTGGTGGGTCCCTCTGTCCCATGATGATTGACGGGACGAACCCACGTATGAGGGGATGCTCCGCAGAACCGTCCCCGTCCCTATCGTATTGACCGGGGGGAGCGGGGGGTGGAACCCCCCGTCCCATGCTGTTCGCGATCGATTAATCGCCCCGGACCGGGAGGGGAGACCCCGCACGGACCCCCCCCCTCGACGGGATAGGGAGCAGATCGTTGAAGCCGTGGAAATGGGGCTGATGCGGATTATCTTTGTTGGTGGGTTCCTCTGCCCCATGATGATTGACTGGACGAATCCTTCACCCAGGGATGAGCCCGAATACTGCCCCCGTCCCCTATCGTATTGACCGGGGGGAGCGGGGGGTGGAACCCCCCGTCCCATGCTGTTCGCGATCAATTAATCGCCCCGGACCGGGAGGGGAGACCCCGCCCGGGCCCACACCCTCGATAGGATAGGGAGCAGATCGTTGAAACCGCGGGTATGAAGAGGAGGTGAGTTATTCTGCTGGTGGTTTCCTCTGTCCCATGATGATTGACGGGACGAATCCTTCACCCGGGGACGAGCCCGAATACTGTCCTCGCCCCTATCATAATGACCGGGGGGGGCGGGAGGCGGAACCCCCATCCACCACACCACAAAAACCCACAAAAATCCCCCTGATCCGCGATCCATGAGATATTAACTGCGAATTTTTTTGAACTCTTGGGAAGGTATTTCTATTCAGATGCCAGAATAGGGTATGATTGTCATGAAGACCCGAACACTCGCACTCTGTGCGGCACTGCTGGTGCTGCTGGCGGCAGGCGTCTGGAGCGCCAGCGCCGCCACCGACAGCACCGACGAACGCCTGATCCATGCGTCCGGCACCGGCGAGGTCACCACAACCCCGGACCGCGCCGTGATATCCTTTGCCGTCGAGACCCAGAACACCGATCCGAAGGTAGCCCAGACGGCAAACGCCGCAGCAATGGACGGCGTGATCGCGGCCCTCAAGGCGGCCGGAATCGCCCCTGAAGATCTGAAGACCACCGGCTACAACATCTATCCCGAAAAACAGGACGAAACAAGACCCTTCGGTGGGAGCACCATCGTCTACCATGTCACCAACACGCTGGAGGTCACCCTGAACGATGTCACCCGCACCGGCGAGATCATCGATCTGGCGGTCTCAAACGGGGCAAACCGGGTGAACAACCTCTACTTCACGCTCAGCACCGAGCGGCAGCAGCAGTTCAGGAGCGAGGCGCTGACAAAGGCAGTTGATCAGGCACGCTCCGATGCCGATGCCGTCGCCGTCGCTGCCGACATGACCATCACCGGCGTCAAGGAGATCTCCATCGGCGGGACATATGTCCCGATGTACGGCAACTACCGCGCCTATGACATGGTGGAGAGCGCTGCCGGGGCGGTGCCGACCCCCATCGAGACCGGCGATGTGAAGGTCACGGCATCGGTGAGCATCACCTACCTCTGCCGCTAACCCCCCTTTTTTCTTTTCTCCCCGATCCCGGCAATTACCCCAATAAATACTGTTATGCAGGGATAGAGCGCTCGATCTGCTATGTTTACCATCACCGAGATCTACAACAACATCCCCGGCGACTCCCGCCTCAAGACGGAGTGGGGATTTTCCTGCTATATCAAGGAGGCCGCCCTCCTCTTTGACACCGGCGGCGATGCGGCGGTCCTCGCCTCCAACATGGCGGCCCTGGGGATCGATCCCGCAGATATCCGCACACTTGTGCTCTCCCATGACCACTGGGACCATATCGGCGGACTCGCCGCCGTGCTCGGCAGAAACCCCGATCTCGACGTCTACCTCCTGGATACCTTTTCTGATGAGACAAAGACCGCAGTACAGAGCGTCGCCCGGATGCATATCGTCAGGGACTGGCAGGAAATCGCTCCCGGCATCTTCTCCACCGGTCCACTGGCCGGCGCCATTCCAGAACAGGCGCTGGCCCTGGAGGGAGCGGATGGTTTCTTCATCATCACGGGGTGCGCCCATCCGCACATCAGCACGATCATCGAGGATGTGCGGGGGCACGGCACCGTCCACGGGGCGATCGGCGGTTTCCACGCCGTCTCCAACACCGACCGAACCGCCCTCCGCACCCTGCCCTATCTGGCGCCCTCGCACTGCACCGATGCACTCGCCCTCATTATCGGGGAAAACGCGGAGCGGTGTCGTCAGGGCGGCGTGGGGGCCCACCACACCGTCCAGACCAAACGGAAATAAATATATACGACAACCGACAATACGGGCGGTTGTCCCCGGCAGATGGTCGGACACACCCATCTGACGGGACATGCCACACAGTAACAGAACCATCATCGTAGTGCCATTCCCGCCGGACCGGCATATCACCGGTCAGGCGACCTTTTTTTGCTCCAGAGAAAATATATATGGGCACATCACAGACCACTCAACCATAAACAGAACAGATATTAGAGTATATCAAAATTCAAAAGGATATCAACAATGGACAGAAATATTGGATTTAAAGAGCGACGATATATCGAGGAACTGAGAATTCTCACACGTTCAGTGGCGGTGGACTGCCTGATCGACGACCGCTTCGACCGGGTGATCTATGTGATCAAACCAGGCGACATGGGACTTGCAATCGGAAAAAAAGGTGAAAATATCAGAAAAATGCAGAAGGTGCTCGGCAGGCGGATCGAGATGGTGGAGTACGCCGAAGACGAGGAGACCTTCATCGCCAACATCTTCAGGCCGGTCGAGGTGGCCGGAGTTTCCATAGACGAGGAGAGCGGAAAGATGAATGTGGTCGTCTGCAGAAAGACCGACCTCGGCATTGCGATCGGGAAGGGGGGCAGCACCATCGAGAAGGCACGGATGCTGGTGAAGCGTTTCTTCTCTGATGAGATCGGGGACGTCGTGCTCACCCCGGCGGCCGCGGCGGAGGGGGAGGAAGAGGAGGCATGAGCGATTCAGACGTGCTCGCCGACCTCTGGGCGGTGATCTGCGAACGGGCCGACCACCCCTCGACCGATTCCTATGTGAGTTCGGTGCTCACCCACCGGAAGGGGATCGACAAGTCCCTGGAAAAAGTCGGCGAGGAGGCGACCGAGTTCATTCTGGCCGTCAAGAACGGCGTGCCAGAGCGGAGCATCGAAGAGGGCGCCGACCTGCTGTTTCATTTGATGATCGCCCTCAAGGCGGCGGGCCTGACATTCGATGAGGTGCTGGCCGAACTGGCGGCACGAAGACGATAAGCAGTTCAGGAGAGGTAGGAGGCAAGGTCAACATAGTCGGGGAGATCGGCCTCGTCCACCGCCGCCGCCTCGACAACCGCCTCCTCAATGGTGATCGGGGCACCGGCCCGGAGGGCGATGGCGATACCGTCGCTTGGCCGGCAGTCAAGACTCTCCTCTCCACCGTCCCTGACCGAGAGCAGGCGGGCATAAAAGACGCCCTCCCTGAGATCGTCGATATGGAGCCCCTCCACCCTGATGTCATAGGAATCGAGCATCGACATGAAGAGGTCGTGGGTGCCCGGGCGGGGGAGGAGATCATTATTCAGCGCATTATTGATCGATATCGCCTCCCAGAGCCCGATATAGATCGGCAGCGCCCTGCCAGGTGAGAGTTCAAGAAGAACGGCCGGCACCGCCCCTCCGGAGGCGGCAGTAAAGAACACACCCCGCACCGAGGCATCGACGGCAACCATGAAGAGGAGATCGCCTCATCATGGTTAATGGTTGCGGCACCGGCGGTCCCGCTTCACCTCGCGCTGCAGGATCCCGATACTGGCAGCAAAGCCGAGGAAGATGTTGAAGTAGTAGAATATCATCCGCCATAACAGCACGAACACCCCCAGAATCGAAGAGTTTACGAACATGCCGTAGATCGAGGTCGCCGACACCTCGGCCACCCCGGACCCGCCCGGCGTGAGGGGGATCATCATCAGCAGGGCGATGATGATCTGGGCGATGAAGGACTCGACAAAATAGGGTTTCTCCCCGAGACCCACCAGGATCACCGAGGGGATCAGGAACTCGATCGTCCAGAAGATGGCGGTAAAAAGGGTTCCCCAGACCAGACCCGCCTTGCCGTGGTTGACAAAGCGCCCGAGGCTGTCGTGGAAATTGTCCACCTCATTGTCGATCCGCTCCAGGAGTGCGTTTAATTTTTCGGCGTTGCGACGCCGTTTCCGGCGTTCCAGCCAGACTGAGATGCGTCTGAGCAGGTCTTTGAGCATCTGCGGGTTTTTCACCGAGTACGCAAAGAAGAACACGAGAACGGCGATCAGGCCCCAGGAGAGATAGATGAATGCTGCAAGGCCGGGTGCCATGCTCTGCCACTGCTGCCCGAGAAGGAGCATCGAGACCAGGCTGATCGCTACAAGGACGACCCCGTCCAGGATACGTTCCATGATCACGACGGCCGTGGCGTCACCGAGGCGCACTTCGGCGCGGTAGAGCTCATGGATGCGCACCGGTTCGCCGCCTGCCTGCGACGGCGTGATGGCGGCGATAAGCAGGTTGGCGAACACGGCATTGAGACAGTGGAAGAAACCGACCGAGTAGCCGAGCGACCGCGACATGGACTTCATCCGACCGGCCCAGAAACCGAGGGCGACGACATGGGCCAGCAGCGCCAGGAGCAGGCACCAGGGGTTCAGCTGTTTGAGGTAGTCGATCGTCGACTCGTCAAAGGTGAAATAGAGGACGAGCGCGAGCACGACCGTACTGAAACCCAGAGAGACAAACAGCCACTTCCACTGAGACCGCTTCATTCAGCCCCCGGGCATGCCCCGGAGTGGCATGCCGCCTGTTCCATAAGGTTATGGAGCATAGTATAAACGCTTTGAGGAATGGAATGGCCGGAAAGACTCATACAGTGAAGATTTCACGGGAAGCGATGATCCTGAAGAGGCCTGCCTGCACACCGGCATCAAGCCAGCCAAAGCCGTACGAATACCATGCAAGGGCAGCGGCGTCATCATCTCCTTCCGCACTCCCGCGCAGCAGGGCGGCACGCCCCTCGGCGAGTAACCGGGAGGCGGCGGGGTGCATCGGCGTCTCGGGATCAGGGGCCGGTTCGAGGGCGGCGATCGCCTGATCGAGCAGACGGCGGTAGCGCCCGCTCTTCTCGGCAAGGTGCTCCGCCTGATCGGCGGGTATCGCCGCCCCGAAGGAAGGGAGCGGAACGCCGGAGGAGGTGAGATAACCAAGATAGATACCTGCATCCAGCCAGCCGAATGCATAGACGGCGCTCGCATGGGCATTCACATCGTCACCCCGGTGCTCAAACGTCCGCCCGTCGGAGAGATACGAGGTCGCCATCCTCAGGATCACACCGGAGACGGCGCCAAGGGGCGAATCGGCAGACGGGAGCGATCCGGTCCTGAGGAGTGCCGCCTCCAGGGCGTCGAGCAGGGCGCTCATAGCCCGGCAAAGGTCTCCAGGTAGTCGCGCTCCATCAGGTGGAGGTCGCCGGGCACCACCAGGATATGGAGGGGGTCGCCAAAATCCACACCTTCAAGGGCGGCGGCATCGCCGGCAGCGACCACCGGCGAGGGCGAACCCGCCCGCGCCACCCCCACATACACCGGGATGGAGAGGCCGCGCTCCGCCGCCATCCCCTCGAGCATCCCCACCGCCTCATGGACGGTCATATACCGCCCGGGCTGGATGTCGAGATAGACCAGGGTATGGAGGTTCTCTGCCATGTTGTGCTCGATCACCTCGATCGGTGTCGTCGGCGCCCATCGCCCGTAGGGGAACGGCAGGGAGCAGGACTTCCCGAACCGATAGTTCTGGAGCCCGGTCAGCCCGCAGACGGCGCTGACGATTGAGGCACCATGAATGATCGAGGTCTCGATCCCCATCGACGCCGCCCTGATCCGCAGGTCGATATGCGTGGTGGAGACCATCGGGTCCCCTGCAGTGAGGAAGGCGACGTCCGCATCCTTTGCGAGGGTGAGAAAGGTCTCCGGATGGTTCTCGACGTCCTCCCGATCGAGCATCCGGAGCGGTTTTCCAAACAGCGCCTCAAGGCGACCGGGGTCGGTGCCGGTGAGGATGGAGGTATATCGTTCCAGAAATACATGCTCAGAGCGGCGTATCCGTTCGAGGCCCTTCAGAGATATGTCGGTCTCATCATAGAGACCGAGCCCGATAAATGTCAGCATAACAGGTTCACTCCGATAGCGGTTCGCGGGTGATCAGGCGGATAAGCCTGTCGATCACCGCCATGGTATCCTCCCTCCGCAGGGCCGAGATCGGGATCACGGGGGCGTCTGGAGGGAGGGAGAGCAGTCGTCGTATGGTGTCCTCCGACATCATGCCGGGGAGGTCGCGTTTGTTTGCCGCCATCACAAAAGGAATGGATTTCGCCCGCACCAGATTCAGGATCTGCCGGGCGCGCCCAAGGTCGTCCGGGCATCTCCCATCCACGACAAAGATGACGCCCGTGGCATTTGTGAGCAGATGAGCGATGATCGGACCGAAATGCTCCTGTCCAGGCGTCCCGACAAGGGTGATCTCAAAGCCCCGGCAGGTGACCAGCGGGTGACCGAAGTCCATCGCCACCGTCGTCGGACTGCCCGACATCCCCAGCCGATCGGATGAGACCCAGGTCTCAGAGGCGGTCTGGATGAAGGTGGTCTTCCCGGCATCCACCGGTCCGGTGACGACGATCTTCGGGATCTGGGGTGAGAGGGAACCGTCGTCGCGCACCACAAACGGGATCTGCCGCGAGGGAAGGGGGGTCCATGCGGCATGGTGGATCCTGAAATGGTTGATGAAGAGCAGGTTTCCGTAGCCCTCGCCTATCGAGAGAGAGAGGTCGAAGGGGGCGGCGGCGATGAGGTCGTCAAGGTGGTCGTCGTCGTAGAGGTTGAGGTATTCCACAAACAGGTTGACCTTTTTCCCCCTGCACCTCGAAAGAAAGAGTTTCAGCGTCTCCTCGGTCCCGATCTCGTCGCAGATGCGGTTGCAGTAGATGAAGACCGCATCGAACCCCCCCTCAGAACAGCACCGGTCGATCCTGGCATCAAAGGAGGAGCGCCATGCGTCCTCGTCGACGGCACGGGCATCGATCTCGTCATAGTCGGAGGAGTCGAGAAACCGGAGTCGGTCAATGGCGTCAAGACGATAGGGCGTTGCCGCCAGATCAGAGAGAAATGCCTCCCGTGTGGTGAAGGGGGCGATCACCAGACAGCGCTTGCCCATCGCACAGGCACTCTTCAGGGCGCTGAACATGAACCCCTGCCCGTCGACACCCGGTTCGAGGGAGATGAAGACGCTCCTGCCCTTCGGTACGCCCCCCCCGAGCATCTCGTCGAGCGCCTCAACACCGGTATAGATCATGTCTCCACCACCAGGTCGTTGCCCGAAAAGCGGTACCTGACCGGCGATACACCGCCGCCAGAGGTCATCTGGAAACGGAGGGTGTGGAGACCAGGATCGTTCTCGTCCTCCTTCACCTCGATCAGACCGTTCATCAGTTGTTTCAGGGTCGACAGGGTCTTCTCATCCACACCCTCCGGGTTGAGGATATAGACAGCGATCCCGTTCATCCGCCGGATCCTGGCCGAGAGGATATGAAAAAAGCGGTATATTGACTCAAGTTTGGTATAGACCAGAAAACTGGAGAGGGAATTGATGCAGACACGGATCCTGGGGGTGCCCGGGATGGTCGCATTCGCCGACTCGGTGCGCTGGATGGCGTCCAGGATCTTGGTGAACTTGATCCCCATGCCGGTGAGGTCCACCGGACTGCCAACGAACTTCACCTGCTCCTCGTCAGGGACCGTCGGGGTCATCGTCTTGGTGATGCAGTCGATGATCCAGAGACGGTGCGAGGCGGAATCCGGCAGATTGTACGAGGCGACAATGTCCTGCGCGTCCTGGTCGGTCGAAATGACGATGGTATAATCAGAATCGCCCGGTTCGGTCAGGAAATATGCAAGCCTCTCGGCGTCAGCAAAGGGAGGAGCCAGCAGAAGAATGTTGGATCCTGGCCGGATCCCTCCGATCTCCCCATCTATCTTTTCAATGCCGCTCCGAAACGGATCCATGCCTATCCCGCTATCAAGTGTATGAGCGCACCTATTAAAAAGCCGAGCATGATCGTGTATGCCGAGACTGCGATGGTCACGCGGGCTCCCATCTGTCGCCACAGGACGGCGATCGTCGAGATACAGGGGACAAACAGCACACTGATCACGGCAAATGTATAGAGCTGGATGCCGGTCATCACCGCCCCCAGGTCGGCGGTGCCGGCCAGAACGGCCAGCGTCTCAAACGCCATCTCCTTCCTGAGGATCCCGAAGAGAAGGGCGGTGGCGGCATAGGAGGGAAGACCCAGCACCCCTTCGGAGATGGGGGCGACCATCGCGGCAAAGGCATCGGTTACTCCATAATAGTCAAGGGCGCCGAGGATGACGCTCCCGACGAGCAGGAGGGGCATGGCGATGAAGAGGAACTCGCCGATCCGGGTCCATGACTTCTTCAGCACCAGCACCGGATCAGGGCGGCGGAGCGGCGCCATCTCAAGGATCATGCCGTACTGCCCGCCGGGGATGTGCCGGGCGAGGAGGAGGCCGGTGATGAGGATGAGCACGAGAACGATCGCATAGATCGAAAGCGCCGCCCAGATACCAACAAACGCTGCCACGATCCCGGTGATGATCACTGTCCGCGCCGAACAGGGGACCATGGTGATCAGGAAGGCGGCGATCGTGCGCTCGCGGCCGGTCCGCATCTGGCTTGCGGCCATCACTGCCGGCACGTTGCAGCCGAATGCCATCACCATCGGGATGATCGCACCGCCGTGGAGGCCGAGACCATGCATCGCCCGGTCTGCAAGGAACGCTGCCCTCGTCAGGTAGCCGGTATCCTCGACGATCGAGAGGAGGATATAGAAGATCAGGACGAAGGGGAAGGCGATCCCGAGACCGGCGACAATCGCAAGCAGGGCGGCCTGTCCGAGGGACTCGGCAAGCGGCGGCAGACCGAGGGCCATGAAGGGATCGATCACATAGAGGGTGAAGGTCTCGACGATCGCCTCTTCCAGGAAGGAGCCCAGGGTGAACACGATAAACAGCATCGAGAGCAGCACGGCAAGGAGGATCGGTATGCCGGGCATGAGCCGGGTGAGCAGACGGTCCGCCGAGAACCGGCGGTCTGGCTCCTGCGATCCCACCACCTCCCCCGCGATCTGCCGGGCGGCCAGGTGCCGGTTTGCGGCGATGATCTGCTGGGGGGTGATGTGGTCCCGCGCCTCGATCTCGGCGGCGATGGTCCGCGCACCCTCGATCAGTTCGGCCGATGCCCCTATCCCCTGCAGGGCCTGCAGGGCGGGAAGTCGCTCGGCACCATAGAACCGCTCAAGGCTCCGGACGGCTGCCTGGATCTGCGGGGCATAGGGGACCGAGAACGTGGTGGTGCGGCCCTCGGAGAGGAGTGTCGGGATGATCTCCCCGATGTTCTTTCCGAGGGAGGCGGCGGTTTCGATCACCGGCAGACCGAGGAGGGAGGAGAGGCGCTGACGGTCGATGACGATCCCCTGTGCCGCCGCCTCGTCGATCATGTTCAGCACGACCAGCGTCGGAATGGCGTACTCGATCACCTGGAGAAGGAGGTAGAGGTTCCGCTCCATCCGGGTGGCGTCGAGGACGACGACAAGCATGTCGGGCGGGTCGGTGAGAAGATGGGTGCGGACCAGTTCCTCCTCTGCCGATCCGCCGTCGATCGAGTATATGCCGGGGAGATCGACGATCGAGAGGGCGGTGCGCTCGAAGCAGAGGGTGCCCGACATCAGTTCGACCGTCGTGCCCGGATAATTGCTCACCTCGACACCGAGACCGGTGAGCTGGTTGAAGATGAGCGATTTTCCAACACTCGGGTTTCCGATAAGGGCGCACCTCATGCACGGCGCTCCACAAAAATGGTCGAGGCGATCTCGGGCGAAAGGGCGATGTCCGCCCCCTTCACCCTGAGGACGACGGCATTGTTATGGAGTTTCCGGACCAGGGTGACGTGCTCGCCCGGCAGCACGCCGAGGTCGATCAGGCGGGTGTTCCGGCCGATGCACCGGATCATCGCCACCTGGAGTTCGTCCCCCTCTGCAAACTCGAGCAGGGAATGCAGACCCTCGGCCTCCGGACATCGTCGGTATCCGCCGGAAGGAAGGGCGTTTTCAGTGCAGGGAAGGGGGGACGCGCCCATATGGCGGTCGCCGCACCTCCCTGAACGCCAGGGGGGACGGACATTCCGGCGCGGCCCCCTGATATAGGTAGAGAGACGGTCGATCGCCTCGTCCGAGATATCGTGTTCGAGCACACAGGCCTCCTTTGAGGCGGTCCCGGTGTCCATGCCAAGCATTTCGGTCAGGAAACATTCCAGAACGCGGTGCTTTCTCAGGATCAGTTCGGCGATCGCCCGCCCCTCCGGGGAGAGGAACAGGCCGCCGTCCTCTTCCAGGACGGCACCCTCCGCGATGAGCCCTGCAAGTGACGAATCGATATCGGCAGGGTCGGCGTCCACTGCCGCCACGACCCCCTCTCGTGGGACCGGGCAGCCGTCAGGCCGCCCCAGGGAGAGGATCGCCTCCAGACAGTCTTCACGGACGGAGGAGTTCATATCATCCATTTGGAGTGGGCGGTCTTATGGATTTGCTTCCCTGCACCGCCACCCCGTCAGGCCTATAGGGCATGCCGACCACCTCCATCTATGGAGATGACCAACCGGCAGGTGGCCCGGGTCCTGGAGGAGATCGGGCAGCTGCTGGAGGTGCAGGGCGAGAACCGGTTCAAGGTCAGGGCATATATGGCGGCGGCAGACCGGATCGGCCACCTCACCGGGCCGGTCGGCGACCTGACCGAGGAGGAACTCGAGGCGATCCCCGGGATCGGCCGGGCACTTGCAGGCAAAATACATCAGATCGTCCAGACCGGCACCTGCACCGAGCGGGAGCGGCTGATCGATGCGACCCCGCCCGGGCTGATCCCTCTCCTCGACCTGCCCGGCGTCGGCCCGAAGACGGTGCGGCGCCTCTGGACCGAACTCGGGGTGGAGGATACCGACAGCCTGATCGCCGCCGCCAGAAACCGGCGGGTCAGGGCCCTGAAGGGATTCGGGGCAAAGAAGGAAAGCGACATCCTCAGGGCCGCAGAAACCGCCGGAAAAATGACGGAGAGGATGGATGTCTCCGGGGCAAAGAGGCGTGCTGCGGTGCTGATGGCGGCGATACCGGGAGAGGCGTGGGTGGCCGGAAGCCTCCGCCGGGGGCGCTCCACCATCGGCGACATCGACATCGTCACCACTGCACCACCGGGAGAGACGAACCGGGCGCTCAGACGGATTGCCGACAGCATGATCGACGAGGGGGAGCGGAAGACCTCGGTCCGCATCGAGGGGCGGCGGGCCGATATCAGGTACGCTGATACCGCCGAACTGGGGACGATGCTGCTCTATCTCACCGGTTCAAAGGCATTCAACATCAGGCTCAGGGGTATTGCCGCAGAACAGGGGATGCGGCTGAACGAATACGGCCTCTTGATGCGGGAGAGCGGGGAAGTGCGGACCTTCCCGACCGAGGAGGGGGTGTTCGGGGCCCTCGGGATGGTGCCGGTGCCGCCCGAACTCAGGGAGGACCGGGGCGAGGTGGAGTATGCACTGGAGGGGCGACTCCCCGACCTGGTGGATGCGGGTGCGATCAGGGGCGACCTGCATGTGCACTCGGAGTGGAGCGACGGCACGCTTTCGCTTCCGGATATCGCCGACGAAGGGGAGAAGAAGGGGTATGAGTATATCCTGATCACCGATCATGCCGCCGGGATCGGGGTGACGCACGGCCTCGATGCCGCCCGCCTGGAGCGGCAGCGGCATGAGATCGAGCGGGTGAACCGGAACGCCGCCTGCACCCTGCTCGCCGGCATCGAGGTCGACATCCTGGCCGACGGCCATCTTTCCCTCCCTGATACCGCCCTGAAGGCATGCGACCTGGTGGTGGCATCGGTGCATACGGCCTTCGGGCAGGACGCCGACACCATGACCAGACGGATGATCGTGGCGATCGAGAACGAGCACGTCGACATCATCGGCCACCCCACGGCCCGCCTCATCGGCCGTCGACCCCCCACCGCCGTCGATATGGACCGGATCATCGATGCGGCGGCGGCGACGGGGACCGCACTGGAGATCAACGCCTCGCCGGCCAGACTCGATCTCGATGATATTTATATCAGGCAGGCAAAAGAACAGGGCGTGAACCTCTCGATCGGGACCGATGCACACCGGCGAAGCGACCTTGAGGCGATGCGCTATGGCGTCGCCCTGGCCAGACGCGGCTGGTGCGGTCCGTCCGACATCCTGAACACCCGCCCCCTTTCGGCGCTTCTGAGGGCGGATGAATGATCCGCTGGCTGTATGAGCGGATGCTTCAGGGGCGCCTCACCTCCCTTCCCGAACATATCTGCTTTATGATCACCGAGGAGGACATGACCGGCGCCCCGGCGCGGATCGTCGAGGTGGCGGATTGGTGCCGGGAGGTGGGGCTTTCAAGCGTCACATTCCATATCTCGACCGACGATCCCGCCCGGATCGAGCCATATATCCCCCAGATCCAACAGATATCAGAGAACGCCAATCTCCACCTCTATATCGGCGACCGGGTGGAGACCGGTGGGAAGGGAATGCTGGTGACCGTCGCCGTCGGGAAGAGCGGGCGGGACGAGGTCACCGATTCGATCCGGCGGATCGCCGCCGAGGGGATCGAGCCCGGGGAGATCGACGAAGAGGTGATCGAACGTCACCTCACCTTCAGGTGCGCACCCGACCTGGTGATCAAGACCGGCGGCAACTATCTCACCGACTTTCTGATCTGGCAATCGGTCTACTCGGAGTTCTTCTTCCTGGACGTAAACTGGATACAGTTCAGAAAAATCGATTTTCTCAGGGCATTGAGGGATTATGCGGCACGAAAACGCCGGTTCGGGGCGTGATCAGGCCGACCGCAGGCGCTGGTCGTAGACCCGTATCGCACGCAACAGGTCGATCTTCCTGAAGAGCGGCCAGTAAGGTGCACAGAAATAGACCGCACACTCGTTCCCGTTCGCCATCCACGGCAGGAAATTCGAGGTCCGCCGTTCATTGCCGGTCCGGACGATCAGGTCCACCGGCGGCAGATGGATGCCGTCATAGAGGTAGTCCTCCACGGTGCGGGGCGTGATGGACGCCGGGTCGATCTGCCCGTCACGCACACCCTCCACGACCCGCCGGGCGGCGTGGACCATCTCGTTTCTCCCCCCGTATGCAAGGGCAATGTTCAGGAAAAAACGGCTGTAATGGCGGGTCGCCGCCTCGGCCTCCTCGATCGTCTGGAGGAGGTCGGCGGGGACCATCGAGCGGTCGCCGATCATCTGCACCCTGATATGGTTTTTGTGCACGCGTTCGTCGCTGAGGATCGAGATGAACTTCTCCTTGAAGAGCTCGAAGAGATATGCCACCTCCTCCCGGTCCCTCCTGAAGTTCTCGGTGGAGAAGGAGTAGAGGGTGATCGTCCTGATCCCGAGTTCCTGCGCCCATTCGAGCACCCGCGTCGTCGTCTCCGCACCGGCCCGGTGTCCGGTGATGGTGCCGGCGCCGAGCATGCGGGCATAGCGGCGGTTGCCGTCCATGATGATGGCGATATGATCGGGAATCTGCCTGCACTGCCAGCGCAGGTAACGTTCATAGAACGGTTCGATCTGTTCCCTGAGATTCAGAGCGGCGTCACCTCCAGAATAATTCCTCCATTGGGGTAGCGCTCGATGACCGATTTTCTGCCGGGGAGGTCGTCCCTCAGGTCGGCGAGCACCCACCAGGCCATCTCTACCTGATTACCCACTACCTCAAGATCATAAATACCTTCCCTGCGCCCCGCCTCCAGAACGGGGGGGAGTGCCCCGTCCTCCAGTTCAAGGAGACCGTAGATGATCGTCCCGTCGTCGGTGACCTCGTCGAAGGGGCGGGCGGTATTGTGGGCGATCCGTTTCAACCGCTCCCTGAGCTGGACCGAGTCCTTGAAGGATGAGGTGCAGAGGTGGACCCGTTCGTCGGAGAGGAGGGGGGCGGCCCACTCCGCGGCCCCACCGACGGCATTGTGGAGGCCGTCCTCGAGATCGAGTTCCCGGGAACGCATGGCGGCGGCATTGGTCTCGCTCCACTCGAGTTCGTTGATGTTCAGGAAGTCGAGGTCGGGCAGGATCGCCCCGAGGGCCTCGATGCCGGGAAGGGAGGGCACCTCAAACCCAACGGAGAACCCGAGTCTCCGGGCGGTCTGCACCGATTCTGCAAAGGGGGTGTCCAGGATCTGCCCCCACTCCTCCTGCGGGGGGTGAAGACGGATCTCGTCCACACACCCGATGAGGGGACGCAGCTGCTCCTCAGAGGGGGCGATGCCGGTGTAGAGATGGATGTGGTGGTCGGGCCCAAAGTGTTCCTTGAGGAGACGGCAGGCATGGACGACCTCGTCGAGCACCAGGAAGGGTTCGCCGCCGGTGATGCTGCTGCCGCGGGCGCTCATCATCTCGGCCTCGTCCAGGATGTCGGCAGGAGAAGCGACCACCCGGTCGTTGGCATACATCACGTCGCCGTTCCGCCGCTTCTCAGAGATGGGGCAGTACCAGCAGTTCCTCCCGCACCTGCCGGTCACGAACAGCACCATCTTGGCGCCCTCATAACAGAGGACGCAGCCCCGCGCCAGACGGGTAGTATGGTCTATGGATCCGGACACGTCTTCATTCCCCGTACTTTATTCTACCCTACCTATGAACCGGCGCTTTCTTAACATTATCCACATCTGCAGGCGTGGTGATTCTGAAAGGAATATATACAGCCCGGAAAAAAACTTCCCGTATCATGGCACCCCCCCGAGACGAGGAGGCACTGTCCGAGGTCGTCGGATTCGTCCTCCTCCTTGGCGTGATCGTGCTCGCCCTCTCCGTCTATCAGGTCTATGCGGTCCCGGCGCAGGGGAGGGAGAACGAGATCATGCACATGAACCTGGTGAAGGACCGGTTCACCGACTACAAGATCGCCCTCGACTCGCTCTGGGTGAACAATGCCACCGGGGTGACCCTCTCGATGGCATTCGACCTCGGGTCCGGATCGGCGACCACGACAGGGAGCGGTCTCTCGATCCCCCTGCTCTCCCCGGTGGGGTCGTCGGGGGCGGTGAGCGTCGCATCGGGCGGGAGTGTGCTCACGATCACGGCAGATTCGGATGAACAGGAAATACCGCTCGGCAGTCTCCAGTATGTCTCAGGGAACAACTACTGGGTGGACCAGACCTGGACCTATGAGATGGGGGGCGTCTTCCTCACCCAGACCGGCGGGACGACGGTGCGGGTTTCCCCGCCCTTTTCGGTCTACAATACCGGCGGGAATGCCTCGGTCTCGATCACGCCGGTGAACATCACGGGATCGTCCCTTCTCGCCGGGTCCGGACCGGTGCGGATCGAGAGCCGTCTGCGGAACATGCCTCCCTATGCAAACATCACCGGGACGTTCAGTGCAGTGAACATCTCGATCGACACCGGTGACGAAGGCACGGCACGGGCATGGCGGCGGGCGTTTGCGGCGGCGCCAGTGCGGGAAGGGATCCCGACGGCATGGTATGAGGTCAGCCCGGAGTCCTCCCTGAGTTCGGGGGTTGCATGGATCCGGATCGATGGGAGCGACCATGTCACCCTCCTGGCCGAGCGGGCCGATTACCTGGTGAGCATTGCGACCTCCGCATCCCTGATCGAGTGAGGTGATGACGATGGACAGAATCTATGAAGAAGGCGTCTCCGAGGTGATCGGGGCCGTGCTGCTGATCTCGCTGGTGGTGCTTGGTGTGGCGATCGTGGCGGTGACAATCCTCTCGCAGCCCCCGCCGGCCGAGGTCCCGCGGGTGAGCGTGGTAGCGGCGACCTCGACGGACAACACCACCTTCGTGCTCTTCCACGAGGGGGGCGACACCCTCTCGGAGGGGGAATACCGGATCTATGTGGACAATGGGAGCGGTCTTGAGGACCGGACCGATGAATTCACCCTCTCCGGGGACGGCATCTGGTCGATCGGCGAGAACCTCACCTATACAGGCGACGTCGCCCAGATCGAGCGCGTGGTGGTCTCGGTCGTCGATTCAAGCGGGGGCGAAATGGTGATCGCCGAACCACGATATGCGGCGGCAGCGGTGGACGCAGGTGGGTTTGTGGACGAGGGCGGGGCCGGGACGTGGCCGGTGGTGACGGTGACGCCTGAAGGAGGAGAGAATGAAACGTCGTCTGAGATGATTGTTGGTCCTGACGTCGTGAACAACTATGTCATAGATGCAAGCAAGGACTTTACGTTTTCCGTAAACATATCGACACCCTCTGCACATTACGTCCATATGGCCATCTACAATTATAATGATCTTAAAGAAAGTAACAAGGGCGAGCTCTCCTCACATATCATTGCACTGAACCTGACTCAGAGCGAGGCAGAGGCCTTCTATTACAATCACACCTTAAAAACCACAGAAAACCTAGGAGCCGATGGGGATCTGATTTCCGTAACAGCAATTGTATATGACATAAATAACTCGGTGATCGCCTACCAATCTGTGCTTGGTACGCTGGATACATAGGGGTTAAAATGCAGAACGACACCGCAACATCAGAACTCATCGCCGTCGTCACCCTGATCGTCATATCGGTGGTGGGGGTGACGGTCATCGGCGTCGCCATCCTCTCAGACCCCCCGGCAGAGGAGGCGCCGGCCATGCTTGCAAGCGTGGCCTTTGACAATACCACCGACGGCGACCACCGCCTCGTCCTCCTCCATGACGGTGGCGACCCGCTGGAGCGGGGCGCATTCGTGGTATATGTGGACGATCAGGACCGGACCGCCGATCTCGTGGACGAAAGCGGATCGACGGACTGGACACTCTGGGAGAACGGGCAGACGCTCACCCTGGCGATGGGCAACGACCCCGAACCCGATGGGGTGCTGGTCACCGCCAGCGGCAGTGGAGGCGGGACCGGATGGGTGCTCCACCTTGTGGGGGATGACGGGATCGTGACGGCGGTGCCGACACAAACAGATGCGCCGGAGGAACTGATCGCCTCCTTCACCGCAACACCGCTGAACGGCACCGCCCCCCTGGAGGTGACGTTCACCGACACCTCCACAGGCGGACCTGACCGGTGGTACTGGGTCTTTGACGAGAACACCACATCAGGTGAGCAGAATCCCACCCACACCTTCGAGACCGCCGGGGAGTATACGGTGCGCCTCACGGCACGAAACGGCGGCGGCGAACAGGACACCACCACACAGACCATCACCGTGAACGGTCCGCCAACCGTCACCGAAGGCTTCTGGCCGATGGACGAGGGGTCCGGAACAATCGTCTATGACAGGAGCGGGAACGACGACGACGGCACCATCACCGGCGCCGCCTGGATCTCCTGCCCGAACCGCGGCTACCTGGTCTTCGACGGCGACGGCGACAGCGTCTCCATCCCGAACCGCGCCGGACTCAACCCCACAGACGCCGTCACCTACGAGGCATGGGCCTACCCGACCGAATATGCCACGGCAAAGGTGATCGAAAAGCGGGACTGGAACGGTCACGGCATCGACCTGGACATCTGGCAGGGCTGGCAGGGCGGCGTCACCACCGCATCGGGCAAGACCACCATCCACTGGGACGATGGACGACCCACCCTGAACCGCTGGTACCATATCGCCCTCACCTATGACGGCAGCACCCTGCGTCTGTATGTGGACGGCGAGGAGAAGTCATCGACATCACTCACCGGCACCCTGACGACGAGCACCGATCCGGTATACATCGGTTCAGACGCCAACCGCCAGAAATGGTTCAATGGCTCGATCGCAAACGTCTCCATCTATAGCACCGCCCTCAGCCCGCAGGAGGTCAGTGCACACCATGCCGCCTACACCCCTGTCGGGTGCCCGGCAGATGCGGCCTTCAGCGCCGACGTCCTGAGCGGCAACGCACCCCTGACCGTGAACTTTACCGACCTCTCAGACCGCCACCCGACCGCATGGCTCTGGGACTTCGGGGACGGCGCCACATCCACCGAACAGAACTCCACCCACACCTACACCGACGCCGGCACCTATACGGTGGCGCTGACTGCGACGAACTGTTTCGGATCTGATACCGAAACAAAGGCAGGTTACATCACGGTCACAGCAGCCGCCACGGGTCATGACACCCTGCTCAACACAGAAAACGGAAAACCCGGATATCTCGAAGAAGGAGGGTACCTGGAATTCAGGGTGACTGGTGCCGACTCCTATATATCAATCAAGAATGAACGTTTTGACCTTTCTATCGGTGACACCGTCAGGCTTGAGATCGGAGAGGAGGGCAATGGCCATATCGACATCATCGACCAGATGATCTCAGAGTTCAACTACAACGATGTAACACTGTATATCAACGGAGACGAGAGAGAAAACGGCAATATGAAAAGCATCTACATCAGGAGCCACGACTCTCTCATATCGACACTCACGCTGATCGTACCCTCAAAGGAGAAATGGACAGACTTCAGGGTGGACGGCACTCCCATCATCGACAGAACCGACGACGATCAGGAGATCACCCTCTCCAACCTGATGCCAGGGACAGATGGTGTGATGAACCTGGATAACCCATCAAATACCATCTGGTTTACCGGATCGATTACAGATTATACCCTCAACTGACCCTTTTTTTCCATTTGATCGCATCAGATTCAGGAGGCCTGTGAAGCATACGGGATGAAACCAGACGGTTCTCCCGGTAGCGGTGGCAGGGTTCGTCACCCCACAACAAATGAGGCCAGAATAGTCCTCAAAAGCAACAGCAGAACAGAGGCAGGCAAAACACATTCAGATATCCAGAGCAATTCAGGAATTCCACCTCCATCGCATAGGGGAGAGAGGCGATTCACCCAATTTCCAGCTCAATTGGAGGACATGCAGGAAGGTATGGGGAATTACCCCGACGCCTCCCCGATCTCCTGCGGCACCGGCACATCACTCACCGGTTCGGTATAGTCGTCGAACCAGAGGGCGGTCGAGTTCCGCCTGAAGCACATAAACTTCCCGATGTTTTCCTGGTCCGCCGCCTGATGGTACTTGAAGAAGATGTGATCGTCGGTGAGGCCGGCGACCTCGATCTTGCCGGTGGCATGGGAGATCACAAACCGCGCCCGTTTGGCGAGTCCTGATACCTGCGATTTCGCCGTCTCCACGATACAGTAGGTCTCCTCCACCGGCACCTGGAACATCCGGTTCCCCAGGGTCGGGCGGCACTGGAAGACATAATAGGGCGGCACACCGATGAACGAGAGTTTTCTGAAGAGTTCGGCGAGCACCGCCGGGTCATCGTTCACCCCCCGGAGGATGGGCGTCTGGTTCACCACGATCGCACCCGCCGCCAGCAGGATATTGAGCGCCTCCACCGCCTGCGGGGTGAGTTCTCGCGGGTGGTTGAACTGCGCCATGAAATAGATCCGCTTCTCGTTCGTCGAATACCGCCTGATCATCTCGGGCAGGGAGGGGTCGTCCAGGATCCGGTAGGGGTTGAAGGCCGGCATCTTCGTCCCGATCCTGATGATCCCCACATGCTCGATCTCCCGGAGCGCTGCCACTATTGGTTCGAGCCTTGAGGTGGCCATGATCAGGGGATCCCCGCCGGTCAGGAGCACATTCGTGATCTCCGGATGCTCCCTGATATAGGCGATCTCCTCGGTCACATCACGGGTCACCTCGGCGCCACGGTTCATGAACAGCCGTTTCCTGAAGCAGAACCGGCAGAAAGTCCCGCACATATCGGAGACGAGCATCAGTGCGGTCTCCCGGTACTTGTGCTGCAGTCCGGGCGCCACAGTATAGTTTGATTCTCGGGAGGGATCGAGCACCCCCGACTCCTCCAGCTCCCTCACGTCAGGGACGGCGATCCGGCGGATCGGATCGAGCGGATCATCGGGATCGATGAGCGAGAGGTAATACTCGTTTGATCGGAAGGCAAACTTTTCCTCAACCCGCCGCAGTGCGGCCCGGTCTTCGTTGTCAAGAAGTTCGATCTGGTCGACCTGTGTCAGGTATCGCGGTTTCATGATAGGTTCACCTCCGTCAACCCGGTCCTCAAACATATTCCAGAAGGGGGTCAGATAGATGTATCCGGGCTAAAAACGGCACCGATCATATCAAAGGAAAAAGCGGTGCCGAAGACGTTTGGTGTATTTCTTTATGGAGCTGAGAATATAAAAAAATTGGGACCGGCAGAGGGAAAGAGGCAATGCCCTTATTTCTTCTGTTTCCGGAACCTTTTATTCATGGAAAGGATATCAACGCTGTATTTGCCCTCACCATGGCCGAGGACCATTTCATCGCTCTGTGCGAGTTTCTCGATGTTCAGCTCATAGGAGCCCGGACCCAGGATCCGGATCGACTCCACCCGGTCATAGCATTCCACCGGTCTGGGCGCCTCCTCCCGGACCTCGAGCTCCTCCTCCTCGGTCTCCTCGGCGATCTCCGGGATTGTCTTCTCCTCGAGCACATCCTCGTGCCGCCTCGCTTCCCTGATGTAGAGGAACTTCTTTCCCCCGCAGCTCGGACAGCCCTTCAGGATCTCGATAGAACCGTCTTCGAACTCCCTTCCGCATCTGGTGCACTTGTGCGGCATTGCTCCATCACCGGGACGAAACCCAGGCGCTGATCAGGTCCTCATCCTTCTTGAGGGTCTTGAGCTGGTTGGCCGGACCGATCACCGTCAGGCGGGACTCCGACTTCTTCCCGACGAGGCGGGAGAAGAAACCACCCAGACCCTCGTTTCCGCCCCGGGCAGGATAGGTCTCGAGCTCGATCCCCGAAAAGCCGTCCGGTTTGATCTCCAGCATCGTCAGTTCGATCAGCCTGCTCTGCTCCTCGGGGGCAAGACCCTTCTCCAGGACCACGATGGTCCCTGAGCGCACATCATCGAGGATCAGCCGGATCTTCTCCATCATCGTCAGCCTGTCCAGTCTCTCGGCCGAGAGGAAATCTATCTGTACTCCCTGGATCATCCTGATCACCCGAACATCTCGGTCATCTTCTCGTAGAGCTCCTCAACATTGTCGCCCTCCATCCCGGAGATCGAGATCACCGGGTGCTGGGGGAAAGCACTCCTGATCCGCTGGGGAGCGGCATCAGGGAGATCAATCTTGTTGGCGACAATGACCACCGGGAGTTTTCGGCTCTCGATGATCCCGATCATCATGATGTTCACCTGCAGGAAGGGGTCCAGCGTGGAGTCCAGCATGTAGATCACACCATCGATGTCGTCCCTGAGCCAGTGCATCGCCTCGGCAACGCCCTCGGTTGCTTCCCTGGCCCTCTTGACCGCCTCGTCCTTCTCAAGACCATATTCCAGGAACTCATTGTAGTCGATCTTCGTGGTCACGCCCGGCGTATCCACGATATCAATCACCACCGAACTGCCGTTCGTGCCCGTGATGGTGATATCCTCCTTCCGCCGTGCCCGCCGGGTTTCGTGCGGGATCTCTGAAACCGGCCCCACTGCATCGCCGGTCCAGTCCCGCACGATCCTATTGGCAAGGGTGGTCTTACCGGCATTGGGAGGACCGTAAATACCGATTCTGGAGCGTTTTTTGCTGAAAAACGACTTGAGAAATTTTGATACCTTTTGCTTTGCCCGAACAAGAAAACTCATCGTTCATCCCCTATTGGTGAGTATACAGCTACTCAATAGATGATTGCCCGCTCCGGTATAAATATCCGCCCATATTGTCGGCGATATAACCTCGACGCATACGGGCGCAATTGCCAAAATTTCCTACAGTATTCTTTTATAGGGGAATCACATAGTTTGTGGTATCTGGATTATTCCGGAGAACAGCGACCCTCTGGGGTGAACTCATGTCCAACACGAGAGACACAATGTACGTAGAAACCAGGGTTCCGCTGAAGGAAGTGATGAGGGTCAACCCTACCACCATCGAGGCAGAGGCAACAGTCGCAAAAGCCGCGGCCATGATGTGCCGTGATGAGGTTGGGAGCTGCATCGTCCTGTCAGGGAACGTCCCGATCGGCATCGTCACCGAACAGGATATGAACTGCAAAGTTGTCGCACAGGACCTCAGACCGAGCGAGGTCCGTGTCAAAGACATCATGAGCACTCCCCTGATCACCATCGATGCCGATATGACCGTGGGGGAAGCTGCGCACATGATGATCAGTCACCGGGTGCGGAGACTCCCGGTCGTTGACAACGGGAAGGTCACCGGCATCGTCACCGTCAGGGACCTCCTCGGCGTCGCCAACGAACTGAATGAGATCATGTCTGATCTCATCGTGATCAACCGGGAGGAGAGTTACACCATGGGCGTCTGTGACCGGTGCGGAAAGATGAGTGACGAACTGGTATCTCTCGACTCGATCATGCTGTGCAAGGAATGCAGGGAGGAGGAGCACTTGAGATGAAACTGGCCAGAGATATGATGGTGAGGATTCCGTCCCTCACCACAGGCGACCTGATGACCAGGGCGCGCCAGGTTCTGCGGGATGACATATTCCGCGAGGTCGCAATCACCGATCCCAGGGGCCGGTATGTCGGCTACATCGACATCACCGATGCCCTCAAAGTAACCGACACCAAGTCGAATGTCCTCATCGAGGGCTTCGTCAGAGAGGGGGCGGCGGTGGCGCCGGACGCCCCCCTCACCACAATCGCCAGCGCGATTCGCATCGCAGGCACCGACATGGCCGTCGTCACGGACGGGAACGGCATCGTGCTCGGGGGCGTTATGCTCTCCGACATCTTTCCGATCCTGTGCACGCGCGAGGCCCTCCGCGGGACCGTCGCGGATTATATGGAACATAACCCGCCTGTCTGCGCACCCGATGAACACCTCGGACGAGTGTATGCCCGGATGGTGGAGGGGAACAAATCAGCCTATATCGTCATGTCAGGATCGACCCTGACCGGAGTCATATCCCGGAGGGATGTCCTCAATACGGGGAGGGTACGGAAAAGCCTGGAGTCCGGCGGAAAAATTCCGGTGGAGAGTGTAATGATCACACCGGCGATCGCCATTGAAAAGGATGAGGAGGTCAGTGCAGCCGCCAGCATGATGGTGAAGCACGACCTCTCCCAGATCCCGGTGATGGACGGGGACACACTCGTCGGCATCATCGACAGGCACGGCGTGCTGAACGGACTCTCTGCAAAGGAATGATGGCATGCATAAGAACAACCAGAGTGTGAAACAGGGGGACAAACTCCTGAAAATGCCCGGCAAACTTGACAGGGGCCCGATTGAGTTCAGATCACATATCGCCGAGTCCGAAGGTGAGATCATGGGGATCGCCACACGGGACGTGATATCGGTCCCGCCGACGATGACCATCCTCAGCGCCGTCGAGACGATGACCGAGTACGGGTTCCGGAGGCTTCCGATCACCGATGCCGGTACAAGGAGGCTCCGGGGCATCGTCACGGCCCGCGACTCAATCGACTTCCTGGGCGGCGGCGACCGGTTCAATCTGGTCAGAGTCAAACACAATGGCAACCTCCTTTCGGCGATCAACGAGAGTGTGCGGGAGATCATGACCCAGCGGGTCACTACCATCCCGCACACCGCCTCGATCGCCGAGGTGACCCGGATGATCGTGGACAAAAAGATCGGGGGACTGCCGATCGTGGACGATGAGGAGGCGCTCGCCGGCATCGTCACCGAACGCGACGTCATGAAGGCGCTCGCCACCGAGGAGACCGACGTGATCGTCGAGGAGATCATGAGCACCTCGCTCCGTGTCGCCGGTCCTGACACCCCGATCGGCACGGTGACCAGCAGGATGATCACCCATGGCTTCAGGCGTCTCCCGCTCGTCTCAGACGATGTCCTCTACGGCATCGTCTCTGCATCCGACATCATGAAATATCTCGGGAGCGGAGAGGTCTTCAGACGCCTCTCGACCGGCGACGTCGCAGAAGTGATGGCGCTGCCGGTACGCACCCTTGTTTCGGGCGACCTGTTCACCACGGTTCCTGGTGCAAACATCAATGATGCGGCACTGAAGATGCTGCAGAAGAAGGTCGGTGCCCTTCCGGTTATCGAGGACGGGCGGTTGATCGGCCTGATAACCGAATTTGATCTTGTTAAAGCGTTTTCAGAGGAGTGAAAAATATGATGGCAGAGGATGTGATGTCATCCCCGGTACAGGTGGTGACGCCCGAGGATACCGCGGCCCATGCGAGGAACCTGATGATCAAACACAAGGTCTCCCGTATTCTGGTGATGGAGGGCGACCGCCTCGCCGGCATCCTCACCAAGAAGGACCTGGTATACCGCTTGCGGCAGACCGAACCGATCTGGCGGAGACGCCCCATCGACCGCATCCCTGTATCCATTCTGATGACAGAGTCGCCGGTCACCATCGGCCCGGAGACACCCGTCCGCGAGATCGCCGCACTCATGCTCGACCGCATGGTCAGTGGACTGCCGGTCGTCAATGAGGGCAGTGTCATCGGCATTGTCACCAAATCAGATATTCTCCGGTCCGAAGCCGCCGGCGCCCTGAAGATCCCGGTCACCGGGCTGATGGAGGAACCGGTGACGATCAGCAGATATCACTCGCTCGACCATATCATCGACCTGCTCTCTGAGCGGGACGAGAAGCTGATCGTCGTCAACAATGACGGCACACTTGCCGGGATCATCACCGAAACCAACCTGGCCTTCTTCGAGTACGCCAACGAGACCGGTGGCATCCCCGAAAAAGATATAAAAATGCTGAGAAAAGAAGCATCTGGTGGAAGGAAGTCATACAGATATGTAACAGAAGTTTCGGCCATCGCCGAGGACGTGATGACACATCCGGTCCTGACGGCCCCGCCGGAGACCACCGCCGCCGAGGCGGTGGGGCTGATGATCAACCACCACATCAACAGTGTGGTCATTGCACGCGGATCCGAGATCCTCGGTATCGTGAAAAGGGACAACATTCTACAGGAAGTGGCAAAATGAGCGAAGACACATACATCTATATCAGGGACATAATGGCCAGACCCGTCACCATCTCGAAGTCGGCACCGATCACCGACGCCCTCGACCGGATGCTCGAGGAGGGCGTCGACCCCCTGATCGTCACCGACAACGGCGGAGTGATCGGCACCATCTCCCGCCAGGCGATCGCGGACATCCTGGGCAAGAAGCGCAACTCCGATATGCCGCCGACAAAGATCCATGTCGCCAACAGTGTTTCAAAGGACTTCACCGTGGCATACCCGGACCAGGGGATCGAGATCCTGCCTGCCCTCCTGCAGCATGCAAAGATCGTGGTGGTCTTTGATGAGGACCACAAACTGATCGGGCAGGTGGCCTACGGCGACCTCCTGCGGGTCATGCAACCCTCCAAGGAGATGACGGAGGTGCTGGACCCGATCATCACCATCAACGCCGACGAGCGGGTCGTCCACCTGCGGCGCCGGATGGTGGACGAGGGCTGCTCCCGGTTTATCGTCACCGACGACAACGGCCCTGTCGGCATCGTGACCGAGACCGATGTGGCCAGGTCGATGCGGGCCTTCCGCGAGGTGGTGGAGAGCAAACACCAGGACCACCGGATCCGGAACCTGATCGTCCGTGACATCATGTCCTCACCGCTGATCACCGCCGATGCGGCCAGACCGGTCTCTGAGGTGATCGACCTGATGCTCAAGAAGAAGATCAGCTCGATTGCGATCGAGAATGGAAACGGCCGGCTTGCCGGCATCATCACGCGTTCGTCGCTGATCCAGGCGATGTAACAAACATCTTCTTTTTTCTCTCAGAAGAGCGCCGTTCCGGCCCTTCGAGGCGGTCATGTCTTTGAATTTTGGCAGACCCACCGGATGCCACCCTTGAACCGTCAGATCGGTTTAAGGCTCAGAAGGCGTTTCTCTCGCCACTCCTCTGAAATACCAATGAATTAATCCCTGCTCTACCCCATTATACTCAGGAGCACGAGCAATGCAGATGAAACCGCGCCGATCGGTCAGTCCGACAAACGATGTATCTTCACTCCTTGCCGAAATGAGCACCAGCGGGTTTCAGGGCAAAAAACTCGGAGAGTCGGTCGCCATCTGGGAGGAGATGATCCGGGACCCGGAGTGCACGATCATCCTGGGCCTCTCCGGGGCGATGGTGCCGGCCGGCATGCAGGAATGCCTCATCGAACTTGTCAGGCGGAGATATGTGGATGTGATCGTCTCCACCGGGGCGAACATCTTCCATGACATCGCCGAACACCTTGGCATCCGCCACTTCCTGGGCCACCATGTCGCCGATGACGCCGCCCTCTACAGGGAGGGGATCGACCGGATATATGATGTGTTTGCATACGAAGAGCAATTTCGGAGCGTTGACTGGCAGGTCGCCGATTTTGCCGCTGAAATAGCCCCATTCAATGCCTCTTCCGCCCGATTCGTGGAGCGCCTGGCCGGACTGATCACCTGCCTCGCACCCGAAGGTCGGTCGATCACCGCCGCCGCCGCAGAGGCGGGCGTGCCGATCTTCGTTCCGGCCCTCTGCGATTCCTCGATCGGGATCGCCCTCACGGTCGCACGGCGGCGGGGCGTTGATATCGGTATCGACCAGATCGCCGACGCCGACGAACTCACTGCCATCGTCGAGGCATCAGGACGGACCGGCGTGGTCTATGTCGGCGGCGGCGTGCCGAAGAACTTCATCCAGCAGACGCAGGTGATCGCCTCGATGCACAACCTGGAGCTGGGCGGTCATGCCTATGCCATCCAGTACACTACCGACGCCCCGCACTGGGGGGGACTCTCGGGCTGCACCTTCGAGGAGGCGATCTCATGGGGGAAGGAATCCCCGGAGACCAGGCAGGTGCAGTGTTTCTGCGATGCCACCATCGCCCTCCCCATCGTCACCTCGGCCCTGGTCGGTCGTTCCCCGGTCCGCAACCGGGGCTGACCACAACCCTTATTAGAGATTCTTTCGAATATATCTGAACATCATTCATGGAGCAGCGCCCTGGCGTTGCGAGTATCGATGGATGCGAAATTACCATGTTGAGGTAGCCAAGCCTGGTATGGCGCAGGTTTGCTAAACCTGTGTCCCCCTGGGACTCGAGGGTTCAAATCCCTCCCTCAGCGCTTATGACACATCTGATGAGGCGATTGGATGGATCAAGAAGAAGAGATTAAGTACTTTGTTCGGGTCAGAGACACCGACCTGGACGGCACCAAACAGGTGCAGATTGCCCTGACCGGAATCAATGGTGTCGGCCGGCATGCGGCGCGCATCATCGCACAGCAGGCCAATGTAGATTCCCACGCCATCCTCGGCCTGATGCCGGACGAGGAAGTCGAGCGGATCCGCGAGGCCGTCGAGAACTACACCGCTACCGTCCCGACCTGGATGCTCAACCGTCCGGTCGACATCTACACCGGCAAGCCGCGGCACCTCATGGCGAGCGAGGTCCCCCTGACCCTTGAGGAAGACATCAATATCATGCGCAAGATCCGCTCATACCGCGGCATCCGCCATGAGACCGGGCAGAAGGTTCGCGGACAGCGCACGAAGTCCACCGGCAGGACCGGCACGACCGTCGGCGTGAAGAGGAAGAAGAACTGATCGCACAAGGTGAAGCATGGGATATCCAGGAAAGAACCACAAACAGTATTCCACCCCGAAGCGCCGGTTCGAAAAAACGCGCATTGAGGAGGAAGCAAAGATCATCATCGAATACGGTCTGCGAAACAAGCGGGAACTCTGGAAGGCCCAGAGCGTCCTTCGCAAATACCGCAAGGCCACCCGTGAGATCCTTGCCCTCGAGTCCGCCGGCACCGACCCTGCACGCGCCGAGGCCAAGAAGCAGCAGATGATCAACCACCTTGAGCGCTACGGCCTGGTCTCCGGCGAGGTCGATATCGACGACATCCTCGCCCTCCGCGTGGAGCAGGAGCTTGAACGCCGCCTTCAGACCATGGTCTACCGGAAAGGGCTTGCCCGTTCACCCAAGCAGGCCCGCCAGTTCATCACCCATGGCCATATCGCCGTCAATGGGCGAAAGGTCACCATTCCGGGCTACCTGGTGCCGAAAAGCGAAGAGGCAGGCGTCGACTACTACGGGCCGTCACCGATTGCGGCAGAGTCTCACGCTGAGCGCGCACGGGTTGTCGGGAGGTAATCATGGCAGCAGAGAAGGAAAAGTGGGGCGTCGCACACATCTTCGCCTCCTTCAACAATACGATCATCACCGTCACCGACCTTTCGGGGGCGGAGACGATCACCAAGAGCAGCGGTGGCATGGTGGTCAAGCAGGACCGCAATGAGAGTTCGCCGTACGCCGCCATGCAGATGGCAATCAACGTCGCCCAGGCCGCAAAGGAGAAGGGCATCGTCGGGCTTCATGTGAAGGTGCGCGCACCCGGACAGGGCAAGCAGCGCAGCCCCGGGCCCGGCGCCCAGGCAGCCATTCGCGCCCTTGCCCGTGCCGGCATGCGCATCGGCAAGATTGAGGACGTCACACCCGTCCCCCACGACTCGATTCGCCAGAAGGGCGGGAGACGCGGAAGGAGAGTCTGATGCAGATCGAATCCGCCAGAATTGAGGACGGCATCGCACGCTTCGTGCTCTCGGGTGCCACTCCAGCGTTCGCCAATGCCCTGCGCCGAGCCATGATCGGTGAGGTGCCGACGCTTGCCATCGAAGACGTCAAGATCTACGACAATTCCAGCACACTCTTCGATGAGATTCTGGCACACAGGCTCGGACTCATCCCAATAAAGACCGATCTTTCCAGATTCAGACAACAGGACGAATGCTCGTGCGAGGGGGTGGGTTGCCCCCTCTGCCTTGTGACCTTCACGATGAGCGTCGAAGGGCCCAGGACCGTGTACTCCGGGGATCTCATCTCCGACGACCCGGAAACCAGACCGGTTCAGGACGACATACCCATCGCCAGGCTGTTTGAGGGGCAGAAGGTAGTGCTCGAGGCGCGGGCGGTCGTGAACGTCGGCAGCACACATGCAAAGTGGCAGCCGACCACCGCCTGCGGTTACAAGACCTACCCCGTCATCGAAATCGCCGAGAAGTGCGACGGCTGCGGCATGTGCATCGACGAATGCCCCCGAGGCGTGCTCGAACTGCAGGGCCGAACAGCCCGCGTGGTCGAGGGCAAGATCGAGGAGTGTTCGCTCTGCAGACTCTGCGAAAAGGCATGTCTGACTACCGGAATCGGAGAAGAACCCGCAATATCCGTCCGTTCAGACACCTCACGGTTCATCTTTGTTGTGGAAAGCGACGGTTCGCTGCCTGTTCAGACGATCATACAGAAAGGACTCGAATATATCAGGAAACAATCGACGGATCTGGCCGATACGTTGAATGAGATAGCCGGAGTGAATTAGATGGCACAGAGGACAAACCAGAAGACGAACCCCCGTCTCTCCCATCTCATCGCGATGCTCAAGGATACCGCACGCGAGAACGATGCGAAGATCTGGAGGGTCATCGCACAAAATCTGGAATCACCCAGCAAGAACTATGCTGAGGTAAACATTGGAAAGATCAACCGCTATGCACAGGATGGAGAGATCATCCTTGTGCCCGGCAAGGTGCTCGGAAGCGGTGTGCTCGACCAGCGGGTATCGGTGGCGGCACTGAACTTCTCGGAGTCGGCGATCAGCAAGATCACCGGACTCGAGGGCGACTGCCTGACCATCGAAGAGCTGGTGGCAAAGAACCCGAAGGGCTCGAGCGTGAGGATCCTGAGGTGAAGATGATGGTGACGATTATTGATGCAGACGGAATGCTGCTCGGGCGGCTTGCAAGCAACGTCGCAAAGCGTTCACTTCAGGGAGAGGCATTCGCGATCGTGAACGCAGAGAAGGCAATCGTCTCGGGCAGGCGCGCCACGGTGCTGGCGCACTACGACGTCAAGCGCCAGCGGGGTTCCCGCGAGGGCGGTCCGTTCTTCCCGCGGCGGCCCGACCACATCGTAAAGCGCACGATCCGCGGCATGCTCCCGTACAAGCGCCAGCGTGGCGCCGAGGCGTTCAAGAACGTCAGGGTCTATGTCGGCGTTCCGGTGGAATTCCAGGGCAAGGAGTTCGAGACAATCGAGAGTGCCGGGATCGAACGGCTGAACAACCCGCGGTATGTGACGATCGGAGAGATCAGCACCTCACTCGGGGCGAAGTACTGAGGTGACGAGAGATGGCAAAGGTCATTAACACAAGTGGAAAGAGGAAGACTGCAATCGCACGGGCCACCCTGAAGGAAGGAAAGGGCCGGATCCGCATCAACTCCGTACCCCTTGAGATCTACGGGTCAGAACTGTCCCGTATGAAGATCTCCGAGCCCCTGATCCTGGTCCCGAACGGGATCGAGGGCGTCGATGTCTCGATCGAGGTGAACGGCGGCGGCTTTATGGGCCAGGCCGAGGCGATCAGGACCGCCCTCGCACGGGGCATCCTGAAGTGGCACAACGACCCCAGGATCAAGGACACCTTCATCACCTACGACCGCACGCTTCTGGTCAACGATTCCCGTCAGAAGGAAGCGAAGAAGCCACACGGCCGTGGTGCACGTAAGAAGTTCCAAAAGTCTTATCGTTAACCTTGGGAGAATACCTAGGAGGAAAATCGAGACATGATCCCGGTTCGATGCTTTACATGCGGCAAGGTGATCTCCTCTGCATGGGAGGAGTTCAAGAAGCGGCGCGATGCCGGCGAGGATCCAAAGGAGATCCTCGACGATCTCGGTTTAGAGCGCTACTGTTGCAGGCGGATGCTGCTCACACACAAGGAGACTGTGGACGACGTCAATCCATACCAGTGAGGGGTCGTGGGGTAGCCTGGACTATCCTAGGGCGTTCGGGACGCTCTGACCTGAGTTCGAATCTCAGCGACCCCATTATCTACTATTATGTGTTTTGATGATATATGACGAACCCATATACTCGCTATGAGAAAGCCCGGATCATCGGAGCGCGTGCGCTCCAGATCTCGATGGGTGCTCCCGTGCTGATCCAGACAGTCAATGTTGATCCCCTCAATATTGCACTCGAGGAGTTTGCGGACGATCGGACTCCCATCACCGTGAAGAAGAAAGTGTGATCACATGACAGAAATTGAGAGAATCGTATTGAGGACGATCCTTGACAGTCGGGGGAACCCGACCGTTGAGGCGGAGGTCTTCACCGCCTTCGGGCACGGCAGGGCGGCAGCCCCGAGCGGGGCCTCAACCGGCACATGGGAGGCAAAGACGCGGCCACCGCGCCAGGCGATCACTGCCGCCCGTGAACACCTCGTACCCGCACTCATCGGGCTCGAAGCGGCCGATCAGGCCGGGTTTGACTGTGCCCTCAGGGAAAACGACGGCACGGGTGATTTCTCCGAGATCGGTGCGAATGTGGCCGTTGCCCTCTCACTTGCATGCGCAAAGGCAGCGGCGGATGCAACCGGCATCGACCTCTTCCGGTATCTCGGCGGGGCCTTCACCCAGTGCACGCCTCTCCCACTCGGAAACGTGATCGGCGGTGGAGCGCACGCGGCAAACGCCACCGACATCCAGGAATTCCTGGTTGTCCCGACCGGTGCGCCGAGCGCGGACGAGGCGGTCTTTGCAAACGCAGCCGTGCACAAAAAGGTGAAGGAACTCCTGTTTGCAGCCGGAAAGGGGTGCGGAAAGGGAGACGAGGGCGCATGGGCACCCGCAATCCCGGACATCACGGCATTTGAGATCCTGGCAGAGGCGGTCGGCGCCGTCTCCGACGAACTGAACTTCTCCATATCCATGGGCGTCGACGTCGCCTCCACCGAGATGTGGGACGGCACCGCCTATGTCTATCGGGATGCGAAGCGCTCTCCTGAGGACCAGATCGCCTATCTCGCCGAACTGGTGGACCGCTACAATCTGGTCTATGTCGAGGACCCCATGCAGGAGGAGGACTTCGGCGGGTTTGCCGAACTCACCCGCCAGGTCGGTGACCGCTGCATGATCTGCGGCGACGACCTGTATGTGACCAATGCCGAGCGGATCACCCGCGGCATCGAGGTGGGTGCATCCAACTGCGTGCTCATCAAACCCAACCAGATCGGCACGTTGACCGACACCTTTGAGGCGGTGCACCTCGCCCGCTCCCATGGAATGGACACGGTGATGAGTCACCGTTCCGGCGAAACGACCGACGAGACCATCGCCCACCTTGCCACGGCATTCGAGTGCAGACTCCTGAAGACCGGGGTCGTGGGCGGCGAAAGAATTGCAAAACTGAACGAACTCATACGTATTGAGGAGCTGATCTAACAATGGCAGAAGAGAATGAGATGGAAATTGTGCTGAACGAGCCCCTCGTTCCGGTTGAAGAGTACCTGGCCGCCGGTGTCCACATCGGTACCCAGCAGAAGAGCCAGGACATGAAGAAGTTCATCTACCGCGTGCGCGGGGACGGACTGTATATCCTCGACATCAGGTCGACCGATGAGCGGATCAAGACGGTTGCGAAGTTCCTCTCCCAGTACGACGCCCCGAAGGTCCTGGTCGTGGCATCCCGCCAGTACGCCCAGTTCCCGGCAAAGCGGTTCGCCGATACCGTCGGCGGCATGGCGGCAATCGGGCGCTATATCCCCGGTCTGCTGACCAACCCGAACTTCGAGCACTATATCGAGCCCGAGGTCGTCATCGTCACCGACCCGATGGGCGACGCCCAGGCTGTACGCGAGGCCGTTCAGAACGGCATCCCGGTCGTCGGTCTCTGCGACACCAACAACATGACGAGCAACCTCGACCTGGTCATCCCGACAAACAACAAGGGACGAAAGGCGCTTTCGCTCATCTACTACCTGCTCACCAAGGAGATGCTCCGCATCCGCGGCATTTCGACCTCCCTCACCCAGGAAGACTTCGAGACCGAGCTGTAAGGACAACGGAGGGATGACGGATGGAAACACGACCCTGCGTCTTCGCGGGCATGTTCTATCCCGGCGAACCGAGCCATCTCGAGCAGTTCATCGGTTCGGTCGTTCCCGGGACGCGATCCATAGAGGACGCCCTCGGCATTGTCTCCCCCCACGCAGGATATCCATATTCAGGCGCGGTGGCGGCGGCGGCTTTTTCCGCCATCAAACCCGACTTTGACGGCACGATTATTGTGATCGGGCCGAGTCACCGCGGGTATATGACATGCACATCGGCGATACCCTGGGAGACACCCCTGGGCATTGTGGATGTGGACACAGAGTTCGTCTCGGCCCTGGAGATCAGGACGGACGAGGCGGCGATGGAGGACGAGCATTCCCTGGAGGTCCAGGTCCCCTTCATCAAGCACTTTTTCCCGAGGGCGAGGATGGTCGCCGTCATGATGGGTGATCAGAGCCAGCAGGCCGCCGCCGAGGTTGCATGGCAGATCGGTCAGGCGATCCAGAAGACCGGACGTGATGTCAGGATTGTTGCATCCAGCGATTTTTCCCATTATATTCCGGATGCAGAGGCGCGACGTCTCGACAGGACCGCCATCGAGGCGATCGAACGTCTCGATATCGACGAACTCTACCGGCGGATTGCGGCCTATGGCATCTCGACATGCGGCTACGGCCCGATCGCCGCCATGATGGGCGCATGCAAGAACCTCGGCGCCGGCCGCGGGGAACTCCTCGCCTATGCAACGAGCGGGGACGTCACCGGCGATCGTGAGGTGGTCGGCTACGCCGCCATAGCGGTGGTGTAGCGTGGCAACCTGGAGCGCCCCCGGCAAAGTCTTTCTTTTTGGCGAGCACGCCGTTGTCTACGGGAAACCCGGAGTGGCGATGGCGATCCGCCCCCGCGTGAGCGTCACCGTCAGGAAGAGCAGGAACCCATCGCATGCCCGCTCGCCCTATATCGAGGAGTGTTTCCGCTCGACCGGGGTGCAGGGGAGCGTCTATATCAGGTCACAGCTCCCGAGTTCGTCCGGTCTTGGCAGTTCGGCGGCGGTAACGGCCGCAACACTGGCCGCCATCTCGGACGAGTTCGGGCTCGGGTTTTCCCGGGATGAGATCGCACGGCGGGCCCACGAGATCGAGCGGAAGGTCCAGAAGGGGCGGGCAAGCCCCACCGACACCTATGTCACCACCTTCGGCGGCATCGTGCTGATCACCGGCGATTCCAAACGTCGCCTCCCTCCCCAGAACCTCAACCTGGTCATCGGCAACACCCTCGTCTCCCATTCCACGGCGAAGATGGTGGAGCATGTGGCGCGGGGGCGGGAGCGCACGCCCGAGATCGTCGATCCGATCCTGGAGGCGATCGGGGCGGTGACAATGCGGGCGGTGAAGAGCCTGAACAAACCGCAACCGCTGGGGCGGTGCATGGACATCAACCATGCCCTCCTCGATGCACTGGGCGTGGGCCACCCCGAACTCTCGAAGCTCGTGCTCACGGCGCGCGCCGCCGGGGCGTTCGGGGCGAAGATCACCGGCGCCGGCGGCGGCGGGTGTATGGTTGCCCTCTGCCCGAAAAATGCGAAAAGCCGGGTGGCTGGAGCGATCGACGCAACAGGGGCGCGTTCCATCATCACCACACTGGACACCGAAGGAATCAGACGGGAGAAGAATGGTTGAAGAGATCAGACTGCTGAAACTTGGCGGCAGCATCGTCACCGACAAGGGTGGCGGCGGTGGCATCGACCATGCGCGCCTGGCCGCCATCGCCCGGGAGATTGCAGAGCGCGGGGATGCACACCTGGTGATCGTCCATGGGGCGGGCTCATGCGGCCACCCCGAGGCACAGGAGTACAGGATTCAGGAGGGCGTCGATCTGCAAAACCGTGCCGGCATCGCCATCACCCATGAAGCGGTGGCCGGACTGAACCGGAGCGTTGTTGCAGCGCTCAGAGCAGAGGGGGTTGACGCCGTCGGCATCCATCCACTCGCCGCATGCCATGCCGATAACGGACAACTCTTATCCTGTGAACACCAATCTATAGATCAACTGGTGCGGCTTGGCATCACCCCGGTGCTTCACGGCGATGTGGTGATGGATACGAGCCGCGGTGCCTGCATCATCTCAGGCGATCAGATCATCCGGTATCTTGCTCAGGCCCTTGGGGCCGGTCGGGTCGGGCTTGCAACCGATGTCCCGGGCGTGCTCGACAGGGGCGCCGTGGTGCCGGTGATCACAAGGGAACATGTCAAACGTCTGTCTATCGGGTGTTCGGGGAACACCGATGTCACCGGCGGGATGAAAGGGAAGATCGAGGAGCTCCTGAAGCTCGCGGATAGCGGAATAGAATCACATATCTTCCATGTGTCCCATATAGCCGATTTCCTTGACGGGAAAGAGCACGGCGGAACGATAGTCAGAAGGTAAAGGCAAAAACAGGGGTCAGGCACACCAGATTCGACCTACGGAGGTATATATATCGGAAACAAGACGCAGACGTCCTCCCGGAAGCTCGACCATCTCCTGATCTGCCGCGATCATCAGGTTGAGGTGGGGAACACCGGTTTTTCTGACGTCAGGCTGGTGCATGAGGCGCTCCCCGAGTGCGACCTGGGCGCGATCTCAATGAAGACCCGTTTCCTCGGGGCAGACCTCTCCGCACCACTCTTCATCGCCGCCATGACCGGCGGTCATCCGGAGACCGAGGAGGTGAACCGGAGGCTTGCACGCGCCGCTGAACGCCTCGGACTGGGGATGGGCGTGGGTTCACAGCGCGCCGCCCTCGAACACCCTGACCTCTCGGCCAGTTTTTCGGCCGTCAGGGAGGAGGCCCCGCACGCCTTCCTCTGCGCCAACCTGGGGGCGGTGCAGCTGCGAGACCATGGAGCAGAATGGGCGGAGCGTGCGGTCGAGATGATCGACGCCGATGCCCTCTGCATCCACCTGAACTTTCTGCAGGAGGCGATCCAGCCAGAGGGCGACCGCGATGCACGCGGCTGCCTTGCGGCGATCGCCGATCTCTGTTCCGGGTTCAGGACACCGGTGATTGTTAAGGAGACCGGGGCCGGCATCTCCCGCGAGACCGCCCGTCTTCTCCGGGGCGCCGGCGCCGATGCGATCGATATCGGCGGTTTCGGCGGCACCTCCTGGGCTGCCGTCGAGATCCAGCGTGCCGAAGACGAACGCCAGAAGGCGCTCGGGGAGCGTTTCCTGGACTGGGGTATCCCCACGGTCGTCAGCCTGATGGAGGTCGCCGGCGACGGTCCGGTCATTGCCACCGGCGGTGTGCGGAGCGGTATCGACACCGCAAAGGCGATTGCACTCGGCGCCGACCTCGCCGGCATGGCACTCCCCCTCCTCCCTGCGGCGATGGAGTCCGATAAAGCGCTGGAGAGGGCTGTGGGTGCGGTGCTGAGCGAACTGCGCAGCGCCATGTTCCTGACTGGATCGGCCTCGATTGACGGCTTACGAAAATCCAGGACATATATCACCGGAACAACGCGAGAAATGATACAGAACAAGTAGTATATGGAGAACAAAAATGGATATTGAAATAGTGGCAGTGGGCGGCTACAACGAAGTCGGCCGAAACATGACCGCCGTCCGCTGCGATAAGGAGATTGTCATCTTCGACATGGGCATCCGCCTGGACCAGATCATGATCCACGAGGATGCCGAACTGGAGAACATGCATTCTCTGGACCTGATCGAGATGAAGGCGATCCCCGACGACACGATGATGAATACCGTCGAGGGGAGCGTGAAGGCGATCGTCAGCACGCACGGTCACCTCGATCATATCGGCGCCATCCCGAAACTCGCCCACCGCTACAATGCACCGATCATCGGCACACCCTATACCGTCGAACTGATCAAGCAGCAGATCCAGGGGGAGCAAAAATTCGGGGTGAACAACAAGGTCCAGGTGCTCAGGGCAGGGCACCGCTACCGCATCTCCCAGAACCTCACCCTTGAGTTCGTGAAGATGCAGCACTCGATCATCGACACGGTGATGGCCGTACTCCACACTAAGCGCGGGGCGATCATCTATGCCAACGACTTCAAGTTCGACCGCACGCCCGTGATCGGCGAGCCCCCGGACTTTGCCCGTCTCCGCCAGATCGGCAAGGACGGCGTCCTCGCCCTGATCGTGGAGTCGACGAATATCGACCGGAAGGGGCGCTGCCCGAGCGAACGGATCGCCCGCGATCTGGTGCGCGATACGATCAGCAGCTATGAGGACGATAAGAGCGCCATCATCGTCTCGACATTCTCCTCCCATATTTCCCGTATCAAGACGATCGCCGAGTGTGCGCATGAGATCGGGCGAAAACCGGTGTTGCTCGGACGTTCAATGGAGCGTTACTCGACGACGGCTGAACAGCTCAAGCTCGTCGCATTCCCGCCGACCCTTTCGGTCTTTGGCAACCGCCGCACCGTCGACCGCACCCTGCGGAACATGATGAAGACGGGCAAGGAGAAGTTCCTCCCGATCGTCACCGGGCATCAGGGCGAACCCGGCGCCATCCTCACGCGGGTGGCACACGGCGACACCCCCTATCGGCTGGAGAAGGGAGACAAGATCCTCTTCTCCGCAAAGGTGATCCCGAACCCGATGAACTACGGGCAGCGGTATCTTGTGGAGACACTGCTCCGGCAGAAAGGCGCCAGGATCTTCGACGAACTCCACGTCTCCGGTCACGCCTACCGCGAGGACCACTACGAGCTGATCCACCTCTTAAACCCGCAGCATATCATCCCGTCACACGGCGACGTGGACATGACCGGCGGCTACCTGAAGTTTGCAGAGGGGTGCGGCTACACCCTGAACAATGACCTCCATATCCTGAGGAACGGACAGCGGGTGCTGATCAAGTAAGAGTGAACGATTATGAGCGATCTGGAAACCTATCTCGAGGAAACCGCCCGGCAGGTTGACATTGCCCTCGGACGGTATTTTGGTGACGTATTCGGCGATCTCTACAGGGCAGGGGCGCACCTCCTGCTTGCAGGCGGCAAACGGCTGAGGCCGGCAATGTTGCTCCTCTCGGCCGATGCGGTGCGGCACGGGAGCTCGGACAACCTGATGACGGCGGCCCTCGCCCTGGAGATCACCCACACCTTCACCCTGGTCCATGACGACATCATGGACGGCGACACCACCCGGCGGGGCGTGCCGACGGTGCACACGCTCTGGGACGAACCGACTGCGATCCTGGCCGGCGATGTGCTGTATGCGAAGGCGTTTGAGTACATCACGCTGGCCGCCGCCGAGGACCGGGCGCGGGTGAAGGCGGTGAACATGCTCGCCCGCACCTGCGCGGAGATCTGCGAAGGGCAGCACCAGGATATGGCCTTTGAAGAGAGGGGGGCCGAGGTTGAGGCCGGCGACTATATCGAGATGGCGGCGAAGAAGACCGGGGCACTCTATGCCGCATCGGCGTCGATCGGCGCCATCCTTGCCGGCTGCGGACCGGTGGAGGCGGACGCCCTCTACCAGTACGGCATGAACGCCGGCATCGCCTTCCAGATCCAGGACGACCTCATCGACCTCCTTGCCCCGGCCGAGAAGAGCGGGAAGGACCGCGGGTCCGACCTCCGCGAGGGCAAACAGACGCTCATCGCCATCGTCGCCCGGGAGCGCGGCGTGGACCTTTCGAAATACCGCCGCCCCCTCACCCCGGAGGACGTGGACGCCGCCATCGCCGAACTCGAGGGAGCGGGAGTGCTCGACGAGGTGCGCCGGATCGCCGCCGAACGGGTGACCACGGCGCGGCAGGCGCTCCAGGTGCTGCCCGAGAGCCAGGAGCGGAAATATCTCGAGGAACTGGTGGAATTTTTCGTCAGGCGGAGTTTTTAGGATGGATGAGCGGATCAGGGAGATCCTGTTTATCTATGCCCTCGAAAACGCCGTGCGGCATGGCAATGTCCCGAATGCAAAGGCAGTGATGGGGAAGGTGCTCGGCGCCCGCCCCGACCTCCGCCCGCATGCAAAGGAGATCCCGGCCATTCTCACAGAGGTGCTTGCCGAGGTGGGGGCGATCCCGCACGAGGAATGGAAGGGGCGCCTGGAGGGGCTCGCACCCGACCTGATTGTGGCCGATACCGGGAAAAAGGAGCGCAAAAAAGATCTTCCTACGCTTGAAGAGACTGATGGCGGCGTGGTGATGCGTTTTGCCCCCAACCCCTCAGGCCCCCTCCACCTCGGTCATGCCCGCGCCGCCTTCTTAAACGACGCCTATGTGAGGCGGTACGGCGGGCGGTATGTGCTGCGGATCGAGGACACCGATCCCAGGCGCGTGGACCCGGAGGCCTACCGGATGGTGCCCGAGGACATCGAATGGATGGGGCTCTCGATCACCGAGATCGTCTACCAGAGCGACCGGATGGATATCTATTATGAGCACTGCCGGCAGCTCATCGAACAGGGCGGGTGTTATGTCTGCACCTGCGATGCCGAATATTTCCGGGACCTGAAGCTCGCAAAGAAGCCCTGCCCCTGCCGCTCACAGACGGTCGAAGAGAACCTGGCCCTCTGGGACCGGATGCTCTCCGGCGGTTTTGCCGAGGGGCAGGTCACGGTGCGGGTGAAGACCGATCTTGAGCACCCGGACCCGGCGATCCGGGATTTCTCCATCTTCCGGATCGTGGACGCACCGGCGCATCCCAGGATCAGCGGGACGCGGGTCTATCCCCTGATGAACTTCTCGGTGGTAGTGGACGACCACCTGCTCGGGATCACCCATGTGATCCGGGGCAAGGACCATATCGCCAACACACGGCGCCAGCGCTATATCTATGACTATTTCGGCTGGAAGCCGCCGGTATACCGGCATTACGGCCGGATGGGCATCGAGGGCGTGGTGCTCTCCACCTCATCGATGCGCGAGGGGATCATAGAGGGCACCTATACAGGGTGGGACGATATCCATCTGGGCACCCTGCGGGCGATCGCACGACGCGGTATCCTGCCGGAGGCGGTCAGGAACGCCATGCTGGAGATCGGGATCGGCGAGACCGACATCTCGTTCTCATGGGAGAACCTGTTCGCACAGAACAAGGCCCTCATCGACGAGTCCTCAGACCGGTTCTTCTTTGTGCCGGACCCGGTCACGGTGACGGTCGCCGATGCACCGGCGGCGGTCGCCGAGATCCCTCGTTATCCGGGTAATGCCGAGCGCGGTGTGAGGACGCTTGCATTCAGCGGTACGGTGGTCCTCCCACAGGGGGAGACGACCGGGGCCGATCTTGTGCGCCTCAAGGACCTCTTCAATATCCGCATCGGTGCAGGAGACAGGGCATCCTATGCGGGAGACGATCTCGCCGCTGTCCGGGCCGTAAAGGCGCCGATCATCCAGTGGATGCCGGAGGGCTACGGCATACCCTGCACGGTCCGTACGCCGGAGGGCGATGTGTCCGGGCTGTGCGAGCCCGACGTGGCGAATTTCGAGGGGCGGACCGTCCAGTTCGAGCGGTTCGGGTTTGTGCGGATCGACAGCGCCGGCCCTGACGGCGTGTTCTGCTACTTCACCCACCGGTGAAGGGCGGAGTTCTTTTTTATTTTCTGCCCTATCTCGGGTTGGAGAGTCACGGAGGGGTCCTCCCCTCCTGGTCAGGAGCGGATCACTATTCTCAGAAAGCACGGGACGGGGGGTTCCACCCCCCGCTCCCCCCGTCAATACGATAGGGACCGGGGCGGGTCAGGGCGAACATCGGAGGAGAAGGAAGAGGGCCGCCCCCCAATTCACTCAGCAAACAGGAGAACATCAACCAAAATAACCCGCATCCCCCCTGCACTATTTTCCCGATCCGCTCCTATCGCACGGGGGGAGGGTCCGGGAGGGGTCCTCCCCTCCCGGTCAGAGGGATCGGATACAATGAGATTCAGAAAACCGGGATCAAGCCCCGGTTCCGTCCGGTGATGCAGCGCCCTCCACCGGGCGTGACCACAAAGGTGTTCTCTATCCCCACCATGCCGACGCCCCTGATCCCCTTCTTGGGTTCGAGGGCGATTGCCATCCCCTCCTGCAGGGGTTCGTCGAAACCCCGGGCGATCACCGGCGTCTCATCGATCACAAGCCCGACGCCATGGCCGAGGAACCGGACCCTCCGCTTCCCGTAACCCATGAAATTCTCGAGAAATGCGGGCTCCAGCCCGTCCATGATCTCCTCGTAGATCCCGGAGGGGAGGGCGCCGGGACGGAGGAGCGATGCGGCGCGGTCCTGGATCTCCACGCACCGTTCATGGGCCTCGACAGCGTCCGCGGGGAGGGGGGCGCCGAACTGATAGGTCATGGTCTTGTCGGTGTGATACCCCTCGACGCCGCAGCCCACATCCACGAATACGAGATCCCCTTTCCTCAGGCGGCGTTCATGGCTGCCAGGAGTCGGCACCGCCGGTCCCATCCCGGCACACCCGCCCGGACCGTCGAAACTGGTGGGGTAGAGGGAGTTTTCTCCGAACCCGATCTGCCCGATGGTGATCTCGGTGTCGAACATCCCGAAGCGTGCAATACCGTGGTGCCCCTCCCTGACCATCACCGCATAGAGTTCAGCGGCAAAACCGGCCTCGCTCATCCCCTCCCGCAGGATCTCGGGGACGAGATCCTCGAGCACATGACGGTGGATCTCGCCGGAGCGCTCCATGAGGGCGAGTTCATAGGGGCTCTTCACCTCCCGGACTCCCATCACCGGATGGTGGACGGAGCGGATATCGGTGCAGGGGAAATGTTTCCTGAACCGCTCGAGCAGGGCGAGGGAGACCAGTTCGGTCTCCATATACACGGTGTCGGGGACCGCACCCCACCCCTCTGCGGCGTCGAGGAAACTGCGCATCGGTCTGATATCCTCGAAGTTCGACTCATCGAACGCCCGTTCAATGCTCCGGCGCACCCAGAACACGGTATCGCCATCCCGGGGGATTAGCAGCATCCCGTCCTGCATGGTGCCGGTGAAATAGTAGAGATTGATCTTGCCGAAGATGACAGCGAGCTCCCAGTCCGGATTTTCCCTCTCCATTCTGGCCCTGAAACGCTCCATTCGATCCGCCAGTTCTGCAGACGGCACACGGGCAACCATGGGGATCAGGTTTGGGCCCGTCTGTTATCATACCAGCGCTCTTGCGGGAAGGGCGTGATTCAGGAAAAGCCGTGGACAAAAAAATCAGATCTCCACTTACAAGACATAACTCAGAATTCGTACCCATTAGAGCAAAACCCATCAGATGGATGTTGGTTCGGTCATCAGACACCAACCAACAGGAGGGAAAGAAGCCGACTAAAAATGCATCATAATATCACCGCCCACGTATAGACCCAAGCAATCACCAATCGAACAATTCCATCCATTCAGGCCCCATTAGCAAACAATGCAACCAAACAATAATCCGAAATTATGGCATAACGGGCAGACATCATAAACAGAACAATATGGCGCAAATCAGCAATAATTTGAGATAATTACCACACAAATGAAGGGCATTCCAGATCCGACATGTCATGCATTTTGCAACATGAATAAATATCACATAGCCACATGGCGATGCATGTTGGCGAGGCCGTTTTTATGGTGCAGTATTTTCTGTATTCTGATTGTGTGTTTGACTTCTGCGATATCGACACCCGAAGAACCATTTTTGGATTTATACAGCTCCGATTCAAAATTTCAGAACATATCAGAAACTACATCAACAGAGGATTCCTGGAGCAGATATTTTGATCACGGTTCCAGCATCATTCTGTATGACTGTATCCAGACCACCGGCGGTGATGGGTATCTCTTTATCGGAGGGACCGACGCGATCGGTGCGGGCGGATACGACGTTCTCCTGATGCAAACGGACGCCGATGGGAATAGTATCAGGGAGAGAACGTTTGGTGGATCGGGCAACGAATTTGCACTGGATATTGAACCCACCTCAGATGGGAATTACCTCCTGACTGGCACGACCGACTCATATGGAATCGGAGGTGACCTCTATGTCGTAAAAGTCACACCCACCGGGGATATGATGTGGGAGAACACTTACGGGAGATCGGGCAATGAAAAAGGGTACGACGCCATAGAAACCGGGGGAGGAGACTTCCTCATCGTGGGGTGGACCACATCAGCAGAGGACGACGATAAAGACACGTATATCCTCTGTATCAACAGTTGCGGATCGACCATCTTCGAGCGCACCTCCGGTAGAGAGGGGACAGACTATATTTCAACAATTCATGCAACCCCGGATGGAGGGTTCATCCTGTCAGGCAGATCTTCAGAATCATTTGAGGGGTATGAAGACGCCTACCTGATAAAACTGGATGCGGAGAAAGAGATTGAATGGAATCGGTCCTTTGGTGGTGAGTATAACGATCACGGCAGGGATGTCCTGCCAGTTGACGATGGATATATCGTTGTGGGCTGGATGGGAACGGATTGGACCGGCAATGAGGATCTGTATATCGTAAGAACAGATCTCGACGGTTCCGTCCGGTGGGAGAAAACCATTGAAGATGGGAAGGCATACGAAATTTTCCCTGCCGCCGACGGAGGATATGTTCTGGGCGGTTACGGGCGCCGCAGCACTTCAAAAAAGGCCATTTTATGGCACATCAGCGAAAACGGCAATCTGATTCAGGAAGAATCGTACACAGAGTGCAATTCTTTTGGTGGAATGACAGACACGACAGATGGCAAATATCTCCTCTGTGGACGCGAAGGCAATGTTGACTCCTTCATCTTGAAAGCATCAGAAGAGGGAAGTGCGGAATGGTGCAAAAACTATGGAGTATCACCAGGTCAGTCTGGAGAGGCGGTGATGGAGACACCGGATGGATATATGATAGCCGGAGAGGCTGCAGACAGCATCCATATCATCCATACGGATATGGAAGGGAACATGACATGGGAACGCACAGTCGGCAACCTGTTCACATGGGAGGGCGCCCGCTCTATTGCACCGGGATCAGACACCACGGTGATGATCACAGGGCATACAAACGCAACACCGAACGGAGATTTCGACATCTTCCTGATGAATGTCAGCCTTGACGGGGAGATACTGGGGGAGACCAGATACGGCGGTCAGGGAGACGAGTCCGGGCAGTCGGTCCTGAAACTTTCTGACGGGGGTTACCTGATCGCCGGGACAACGACGACAGGTTCAGGCCAGCCGAACATCCTGGTCATTCGAACCGACGCTAATGGCACCGAACGCTGGTCACGGCACTATGGAGGTGAAACGGATTGCAGAGGATATTCGGCCTGCATCCACCGTGAAGGCGGGTATCTCATCACAGGAACAGGTGAGTCCGATGATGCATCCGATCAGTCGGTGTACCTGATGCACATCGATGAAGAAGGAGATGTGGTGTGGAACAGGACCGCAGGCATCGGGTGCGGCAACTCCATTAAACCGGCAGTTCCTTCAGGATATGCCATTGTAGGCCATTCAGACGGAAGAGGAAAATATATTCTCATCGATGAGGCAGGAAGTAGTGTAAGGGAGTCAATGGGACTTCTCAACAGCTCTTTTAACGACATCTCCTATCGTTCGGATGGCAGTTATGTGATTACCGGCCGGGAAACCACAGATTTTTCCGGCGGGGGGACCATATGGGAGATGTCGACATCCGGGAGCACTCTCATGAAGCATTTCTTTCGGTCTTCATCAGGTTCAAGCACAGGAAGTGCCGTTCAATGCACCAATGACGACGGCTATATCGTGACCGGTGTCTGTGGGGATACTATCCTGATCAGGGGCCCTCCGAGGCCGTAACCACCCACAGACACTGGAGTGGGTTTCGGCCACTCCAGCCATCGTTTTTCATGAAAGAACGCACACCTCCGGATTCGGGAGGACCTATTCGGGGGGGCAACTGTTGGACTTCCTTCGAACCCTTCATATGCAATAACACCCTCATCTGCCGCATGCGACGGATGGCATTCCTTGTCCTGGTGCTGGCCCTCCTGCCGGCAGGGGCGGCAGCGGCCGGATGGCTGGAGATCTCGACGGTGGCAGACGGGGAGAACGACACCATCGTCATCGGCGGCACGACAAACCTGGCGGCAGGAAATACGCTTCTTGTCGAGGTGATCTCGGCCTCCTTTGCGCCGACGGACAAGACCGAACCCCGGGAATTTGCCGGGGCGTCAGGCACCGTGGACGTGGAGGAGGGGCAGCCGTACAATACCTGGAGGTTCAGCATCGACACACCTCTCCCGCCCGACACCTATCTGGTGACGGTCACCCATGCAGAGAGCGGGACAGAGGCGAGCGGGCGGTTCACTCTCACCGACGGGGCGGTGACGGAGGTGGAAACGCCGATGCCGACCACACTGCCGGAGACGACGATGACGCCCCCGGAGACGCCAACGGGAACGACCCCGACAGAGGCGGATCTGCCCCCCTTCCTGACCGCTCTGGCCCTCATTGTGTCTGCAGCCTGTGTATGGCGCCGGCGGTAAACCCCCCATATGGCCGGAGCAGCGCTGGCGGCAAACAGCATAAATACGAGCACCCAGATATTCCCTTCCATGAAATCTCATTTTATCCTGAAAACAGCAATTCTGGCAGTTGCCCTCTGCATACTGGCCGGTACAGCTGCAGCGGTCACCGTCTCCCCTGACTGGACATGGACCGGGCAGGCGACGGTGCGGTCGGTCTCGGTCTCCGCTGACGGCACGCTGGTTGCTGCAGGGGGTGACGATGCAAAGACCTCCCTGGTCGCCGTGAACGGCACCCACCTCTGGGACCGGAGCGCCGCCGCCACGGTGAACAGCGTCTCGGTTTCGCCGGACGGGCACGTGGTCGCCGCCGGCGCCTCGGACAACAGGGTGTATCTCTATGATGCCGCCGACGGCACCCTGCGGTGGAGCACGGTGATGCAGACCCGCGTCTACGCCGTGGCGGTCTCGAACGACGGGGCCTATACCGTTGCCGGATGCGCCGATGACAGGGTGTATCTGCTCGACGGCGCCGGTGAGATCCTCTGGTCCTATGCCACGGGTTCAGACGTGCTCGGGGTATCGATCACCCCCGAAGGGGCGTATGTTGCGGCAGGAGGACAGGACGACCGTGTCTACCTCTTTAACGGGGCCGGCAGCATGCTCTGGTCGAAGGTCGCCTTCGCAGATGTGCTGAGTGTCTCCCTGACCCCGGACGGGTCCCATATCGCTGCCGGTTCGGCCGATACAAAGGTCTACCTCTATGACCGCGACGGCGACCTTCTCTGGTCGGTGCCGACCCGCGGATCGGTCAGTGCCGTCTCTGCGAGCGGCGGGGCCGCCCTGATCGCCGCCGGATCGCTCGACCAGAACACCTATCTGCTGGACCATGACGGCACAGTTGTCTGGAGCGAACCGGTGGCGGCGGCGGTGAGGGGGGCTGCCATCGCCACGGACGGCAGAACAGCAGTCTATGGCGGGGACGACAATATCGTGAGGGCCTATCAGGTCGACAGCGTGCCCCCGGTGACGACCGAGACAACGGTAGCGCCCCCGGTCACCACGCCGACAACCGTTGCAACGGGTGCACTTGCGATCTCCTCGGTGCCGCCCGGCGCACAGGTGCACATCGACAACCGGTATGTAGGCATCACCCCGCTCACCGTCGGCGACCTGGCTCCGGGAACCTATGCCGTGCTCCTCGAACTCGAGGGATATTCGGCATGGAGGGGCGATGTCTCGGTCTCGACGGGCGCAACCGTAGCAGTGAACGCCTCCCTCAATATGGTGCCGACCACCACACCCGCCGAGTCCGCCCCGCTCCCGGCATGCATCTTCGGGGTGGTGGCCATCGGCATCGCCCTCTGCCTGCGGCGTCGCTGAGAGAGGATCAATATCCATTTTTACCGGCGGGGAGACACCCACCACCTGATACTACCGGAGATTCAGCCGAGGAAATTTCTGAGGTTTGCCGCCCTGATCGTCCCCGACCGGATCTCCGAGGTCCGGTTCATTCTGATCGCCTCCCTGATGTCCGCGGCGATCGCCTGGTGCTCCGGGTCAGGACAGACATCCACGCAATCAAGCACCGCTCTCGCCAGGGAGGGGGGCACATACTCTGAATCAGGATCAAAGAATCGTGCAGCGTCAGAGAGATCGGCATCAAAATTGACATAGACATCCCGCAGATAATCGATATCACTCTGGTCAAGGGAATCCAGACCGAGGAGTTCGGGGGGGAGACCAACGGAGTAGAGTGCTGCGGTGAAGGTGATCGCCCGCGGCAGCGTGATCCCGCCCACGCTCCGGGAGTATCCGAAAAGACCGATATGCAGCTTTCTCTTCCGCCTCCCGGGCACACATCCCGCAACCCGGTTGATGGGATCAGAGAGTTCGGCAAGTGCCTTCTGGTATGCCGCACCCATGGCGTCCACAATCCTGACCGCCTCTTCGGCATCGATACGGAGGGGTTTGGACGGCGTCCTGGATTCGAGGTTTCTGACAGCATTGCGCACCTGATCCAGGGGATAATCGTATTTAAAAGCCGACTGGACCGTGAAGGTATGCACACTCGGGTACTCGGCAGTGCATCGCTCCACCGTGTCCGGACGGAGGTTCCCGCGGAAGGGGGCCGAACCCACACCGATGATCGGCAGGACCGGGACTCCGCTGTCCTGGGAAAGATCGTGTAGTCGTGAAAGGGCGATCTTGTTGAGGAGAATGGCAGGGATCATCCCATAGTTCATCGCCGGATCGGATCGTGCAAGGAACACGCGCTGATAGGCAAGGTCCTTGTCCTGCAAATAGCGCCCCACAATCCCGGCGGCATTGAGCATGCTCTCATAGTCCTCAAAGAGCGGGATTACATCGATCCGTTCGGGAGCAAAACGACCGATCCAGTCTGCTATGGTGATCTCCCTGCCTCCGAGTCGATTGTTCTGGCGTCCGATGACGAAGTCGCGGTAATACTGGTAGATATTGTCGATCGCAGCGAACGAAGAGGCCATCGGCAGGATGACCTGAAATATCGGGGGTATGTCGTTCCCGTAGAAGAGATGGGCGATATCAAAGGAGCGGGGGATACTCTCCAGCGTTTCGAGCAGGATCTTCGCCTCCGCCCGTTCCACCTCTGGATTGGGCACGCGCAGGGTGAGAAATACGTCCTTTCCAAGCTGGTGATCACGGAAAAACTGATCGTAGCGGGAGAGAAGTTTCTTGACGACGAAATTATCAACTTCCTTTCCCTCACAGTCCCACATCTGTTCCCTGCATCCCAGATGAGAGTAACTATAGTATGCCTCCTGAACTTCATCATCACCGCAGAGTTCGGTGCTCTCGGCAAAGAACGGCAGATGAACATTATCAGGATGCTGGGTGCTCATGACCCGCGAGAAATCCGGAATGTCACACATTGACCTGCTCCATACAACACCCCCGCTTCAGTTCGCGAGGACGGTATGATATGGACACATGAACACAATAAAGATTCGGCTGAATCAAGAGATAATCGAACCAGAATAGACATTTTCAATGTAATAAGGATGGGATAGCAGCGCACTGTCGTTCCCGAGTGTTCTCACAACTCAGTACCGGACAATACGTAAGTGGGCTTAACTTCTGGGTTCGGAAAGAGTCCAGGTGTATCCCCACTGCTATGGCCGCTA